>DATGJU010000095.1:0-3499 GCA_035295045.1 Chthonomonadaceae bacterium | reverse complement strand
ATCGTTGCCCATCGCGGCATCGCACCCGGCCAGAAGCGCAGCCAGCTCGCGGAGCGAAGTGCGGCCTGCAAGATTGAGAACCGGGACGTCAGCCGTGCGAATGCCTGCCGCGATCCGCTCGCAGTCCGAGCGCTCGGACTGCGTGCCGAAGAGCAGCCAACGGCAGCCGCTGCGCTTGTGCAGCGTACAGGCCGCATCGATGAAGCGCTCCTCCGGCCAGCGCTTTGCGGCGCCGTACTCGGCGC
This sequence comes from Chthonomonadaceae bacterium, assembly GCA_035295045.1. Classification (GTDB taxonomy): domain Bacteria; phylum Armatimonadota; class Chthonomonadetes; order Chthonomonadales; family Chthonomonadaceae; genus DATGJU01. The sequence continues at coordinate 3,254 of DATGJU010000095.1, read as the reverse complement.
CGGAGCACATTCCGATCAGGGGTCCGCTCGGCGGCAGCGCGTCACCCACGAGCCGGCGGCGCGCGTCGGCGATTTCGGCCGGATCGACCTCCAGTCGCGGCGCTCGCAGGGACGGGTCGGCGCCGAGCAGCTCGACGATCCGCAGGTACCGGTTCAGGTGATGCCCCTCAGTCGCCAGGGGCGCCCGGCTCCCGTATGGATCGGCCGCGAGCTGGTTGATTTCTTCCGTCGAGCGCCGACGCATGTCGACGAGTCCGCGAGGGGACAGCGCCTTCGTGAATAGCAAGCCCCTGCCGCGATGATCCAGTCCGACGCGCTTCGGGATGCCGGCGAGCCAGGGCTCCAGCGCGGATCGCAGCGAGTTCGGGAACACGACAGCGGCCGCAAATCTACCAGCGCGAATGCGCGCGACCACTTGAGCCAGAGACGTTTCACGGCCCAGCTCGATGGTTTCGTCAACGAGTAGCGCAGAGTACAGGCCCGCGAATTTGCGCGAGGATAAAATGGTGATGTGGGCGTCCGGAAGCGCCGCGCGAAGGCTGGCCAGTGCGGGCAGCGTCATGACCGCGTCTCCAAGCCAGTTCACTCCGCGGACAAGTATCCGTTGGCTCGTGTGAGCGCAGATCTTTCGTGCCTTTCTCGCTCAGCCTGCCAGGATATCGCGGTAGACCGACGCCGTATCGGTGGCCATGGCGGCCAGCGTATACTCCCGCCGAGCGCGAACCGCCGCCGCCGCTCCCAGGCGCATCCGGAGTCGTGGGTCTCCGACGATCCTGCAGATCGCGGTGGCCAACGCGGCGGAATCGCCAGGCGGGACCAGCATCCCGCAACAGTCCGGCTCAATCGCCTCTGCCAGGCCGCCGACCTCCGTCGCGATCACGGGCAGGCCTGTCGCCATCGCCTCCATCACGGCCAGTGGAAGCAGCTCGGATTGCGATGCCAGGACAAGACCGTCCAGTGCGGCAAGCGCAGCCGGCATGTCTTCACGCGGCCCGGTAAACTGGACGACGCCTTCGAGGCCTGCATCGCGTGTTCGCGCCGCCAGCCGACCCCGCTCCGGTCCCTCGCCTATGATTAGAATTCGCAGTCGGCTTGCCGGACCGTCCGACGACTCACGTCGGACCAGCGTCGCGGCCGCGTCCAGCACATTGTCGTGCCCCTTGCCCGTTACGATGCGGCCGACGACGCCGAGCGCGACGTTCGTATCGTCAAGGCCCCATTCCCGCCGCAGGCGCGGCCGCTGCGATATTGCGCCGGCGCATCCGAACTGCGTCGTGTCGATTCCGGACCGGACACGGCGCAAGAGGACGGGCGGTATGCCTTCTGCGACGAGGTGCGTGCGAACGCTGCTGCTCAGGCAGATAACCGCGGTGGATTTCGAGTAGACCCAGCGCATGATCGGCTTAAGCGGGAGCATCATGTGCCGCGTGAGCACGAACCGCGCGCCGCCAAGCATCCGCGAGGCCAGGAAGCCCGCCAGGAAGTCGCGCGGCGTATGCGCGTGGACGATGTCGGGCCGGAACCGCGCGAGCCGGGCCGCAAGCCGGAGCGCCGCAGCCAAATCCAGTTGGTTGGCCGCCGACACCGAGCGGCACTCGAGGCCGGACCGCGCGGCGTCCCGCATCAAACCGCCGCGCGGATCGCAGCAGACGAGTACTTGAACGCCTGATTCCCGCAGGCCTCGGCTGAGCAGCGAGACGTGGCGCTCCGTGCCGCCCCAATCGCGCTGGAGGTTTACCTGCGCAGCTCTGATGTGAAGGCGTCTCCCCTACTCGTGCGGCCGGTCGCTCACGAGCGGACCGATGCGCAGGCCATCTATACGGTTCGGTGTCAGCCAGCCGACTGGGCGCGGTTCTCGCTTGAGTGTCGCGGCCTGGCGGCTGCCCGATCCTCGTCTGCAAGCTCCGCAGATGCGTCCAGCACGGCGAACGCGAGGAGCGGGACCATGATCTCGTGGTGGCCCGTGAGTGAGATTCCCTCGCCGCCGATCGCCCTCAGCCGGTCCACGATCTGCGAATTCGCGCGATAGTGTTGAATCATATCGAGATTGACGCCGAGGAACCCGCCAAACTCCGCGTCGGCATTCCGGAGAGACGCAATAGCCTTCAGGACGACTTCGGGCAGGATCACGGCTGAGCCGATATTGAGCAAGACGCCTCCTGAGGAGAGCCCGCGCATTGCCGCCGTCAAGATGCGGAAATCCCGCATGCTGGCGTCGCCAAGGGCGGCGCCGTCCGCGCTGGCATGCATATGCACGATATCGGTACCGATCGCGACATGGACGGTGACGGGAATGCCGTCGGCGTACGCAGATGCCAGCAGGCTGTCGCCCGCAAACGGAGCGTCACGCTCGCAAAGCATTCGCCCAAACGCCTCTCCGGCGCCCTCCCGGTGCGCGCGCGCGGCGGCGAGTGCAGCATTGTGGAACTCTGCAGTCTCGCACGCCATTCCGAAACGGCCGCTCTGCAGGCCCTGCTCGACCAGCTCCGAAGTCTCCCCGAATAGCGCGACTTCGATGTCGTGGATGGCGGTCGCGCCGTTCATGGCGATCGCGCTGATAAACCCTTCACGCATAAGCGCGATGAGCACTGGTCCGAGACCGCACTTGACCACATGACCGCCGCACGCCACGACGATGGCCCTATCGCGCCGCCGCGCCTCCGCCAAGCGCTGCGCCACCGTCCGCACGGAGCTGCCCGCGTGGATTTGGGGCAGGCTGCGCCAGAACTCTGCGAAGGAGGCGCCGCGCATGGGGGCCTTTGCAAACTGATTCCGATAAACGGTATGTGGTGTGCTGGAGAACGGAACGACTTCCAGTTCGGACGGGTCGAACTCCAGATAACGCGACATCAGGGCTATTCTACCTTGCGGGTCTTTCTTGAGATATTGGCGAAGCTTACCCGGCGCGATCTGAGTGCGAAAATCCTTGGCGAAGCCCTCAAGGCGGTCCGGGACGTGACCGGATGTCTGTTCGCCGAGCGTCGCCAAATCTCCTGCCAATTCGTCCCGCTCCATCGCGTCGTACCCTTCCGCGCCTCGGACTGCGGGCGCGATGCTCAAGAATAGTGGCGCAAATCCAGCGTCATGGATCGTCCGCCCCGCCCGTCCCATGCGAGGAGCGCCGCGCTGTCACGCCCGGTCACGAAGCCCAAATCGCGATTGACAGGGAGCATGCCATTGGCTATCATTGCGGAACCAGGTTGCGACGTCAGACGCCTGCGCTGAACGGGTCGTCCACCGCCGGATGCGTTCGC
>DATGJU010000094.1:0-4486 GCA_035295045.1 Chthonomonadaceae bacterium | reverse complement strand
TAATTGACCGACGTAATGACACCATAATGATTGAATGGCCGATGGCCGGCTATCCGGCTTCGGCGAAGTATTCGAGAGATTGCATCGACTGCAATTCTTCGGGGCGGCAGCGGCGACCGACTCGAAGGCAACGATCGGAGGGCTAACCAATGACGGTCGAAATGCATCTGAACGGGGTTCACGAAGCCATCTTCCTTCGCGACCGGGATGCGGACGTGTTTATGGAGGACTATAGAGACTGGCTCAAATCGCCAGCCGAGCAGAAGATCTTCGAATTCTATCACAACGGCTCGATCCACTGTTTCAACCTGGCCGCCGTCGCCTACCTCAAGATCAAGATGCCGACGGACACGCTCACGCGGGAACTTGCTGAGTCGGGCGCCGTCCTGGGCACGGGTGGCGCAAGTGCCCGCCACTGACGCTTCCGCGCACGGTGAAGTATGCCATCTTCCGGCTGTAAGGCATCTTTGCGGCGGACGGCATTCGCCGCGTTGCTCCAGTTCCAAGCCGCGGCCTGCAAACACGCGTGTCTGCGGGCCGAAATGCGCTGCTCGTAACAGGAAGCGTCGCCTAAAGCTTGGCGGCCCGGTGCACATCGCGCCGCTGGCTGCGGACAGGCCGGCCGCGCTCAACTGCGCGCCGGACGCCGACCGCGCGCCCGACGCTCCGCGACCGTTGAACGCGGCCCTGTCGATCGCCCGGCCACCGCCCTGTGCGCGTACCGGCACTGCGGTGGCCCCGAACAGCAGCGCCGCCGCGGCCGCCGGCTGCTCCGCGGTCGAAACAGGATTTGTGGTAGAATAGGCCTGCGGAACGGAGTGCGTTCTGCGCGCTTTTTTGCGCCTGCCCAGAAGGAGCCATCACTCAATGAGCATATACCCCTCGCCCGATAAGCTGGACGCGCAGGAGAGCAAGTACGCCCTCGTAATCCTTGCAGCCAAGCGTGCGCGCCAGATCAAGGACAATGCGCGCCGGCTCACCGATTCGAAGTCCGCGAATCCCCTTACGGTGGCGCTTGAGGAGATCGCGGATGGCGCGATCATCAAGCGCGTGGTCGAGGATGCGTCCACCGCCGCGCACCAGGCCGCGCTGAAGCCGAATGAGCCGAGCCTGGAGGACATCATTGGCGCCGGCCCCGTCCTCACCATCGACTCGGACGCCGACAGCACCGCCGCGCAGCTCGCCGCGTTCCGCGCGGCCGAGCCGGATTCGGACGAGGAGGAGGAGACGGAGGACGACAGTGAGGAGCTGCGCCCTGTAGACGCCTTCGTTACCGACTCGCCGGGACTGATCACGACGGTAGACGACGACGAAGAGGACCTCATTCCCGACCTGGAAGAGGAAGATTAGGGCCCCACACGCTCTATGCCGAAGATAGTTGGCATCGATTTAGGAACCACGAACTCCGTCGTCGCGGTCGTGGAGGGCCGCGAAGCGACCGTGATTACGCTCTCCGACGGCAGCCGGCTGTGTCCCTCCGTCGTCGGGTTCAATAAGAGCGGCGAGCGCCTGGTCGGGAATCTGGCGAAGCGCCAGCTGCTCGCGCACCCGGACCGCACGATCGGCAGCATTAAGCGCAAGATCGGAACCGCCCACCGCGTTACGATCGATGGCAACGACTATTCGCCGGAACAGGTCTCCGCGATGATCCTTCAGAAGATCAAAGCGGACGCCGAGGCCTATCTGGGCGAGCCCGTAGCGCGCGCGGTAATCACCGTCCCGGCCTACTTCAGCGACGCTCAGCGCCAGGCGACCAAGGACGCCGGCGCGATCGCAGGCCTGGACGTGGTGCGCATCCTCAACGAGCCGACGGCCGCGGCGCTGGCATATGGCATCGAAAGCGAGCAGGTTCAGAACGTCCTTGTCTGGGACCTGGGCGGCGGCACCTTCGACGTATCGCTCCTCGAGCTCGGCGATGGGCTGTTCGAGGTCCGAGCGACCTGCGGCGACACCAGGCTCGGCGGCGACGACTGGGATGCCGCGCTCGCGGATTGGCTCGCAGGCCAGTTCGACGCGCAGACCGGCCAATCGATCCGCGGCGACCGTCTGGCAATGCAGCGAGTCCTGGATGCGGCGGAGAAAGCCAAGATCGAGCTGAGCGGTCGCACGCAGGCTCACGTCAACCTTCCGTTCCTGACGGTCGGGCCCGATGGGCCGCTTCATCTGGATGTGGTCATCACGCGCGCGCAATTCGAGCGGATCACGGCCGAGCTGCTCACGCGACTCGTACCGCCGACCCGACAGGCGATGGACGATGGGAGGCTCCGCGAATCCGACCTGGACTGCGTTCTGCTAGTCGGGGGCGCGACCCGAATGCCGGCCGTCCAGGAGCTCGTGCGCAGCCTCTTCGGCAGGGAGCCGCACAATGGCCTCAACCCGGACGAGGCCGTGGCTATCGGCGCGGCGCTCCAGGGCGGCATACTCAATAACGACGTGAAGGATACCGTCCTCCTCGATGTCACGCCCCTGTCGCTCGGAATCGAGACGCTCGGCGGCGTAATGACCAGGCTCATCGAGCGCAACACGAAGATTCCGACGCGCGGCACCAAGATTTTCACGACAGCCGCCGATGGGCAGACACAGGTAAACGTAAAGGTTTACCAGGGCGAGTCCGAACAATCGCGGTATAACAACTTCCTTGCAGACTTTACGCTGACCGGCATTCCGCGCGCACCGCGGGGGGTACCCAAGGTCGAGGTCGTGTTCGACATCGACGTGAACGGCATCGTCCACGTTACCGCCTCCGACTTACGCTCTGGACAGCGCGAACAGATCAAGGTGAGCGGCGCGACCGGGCTTTCGCCCGCGGAGATCGAGCGGCTCAGCCGGGCGGTCCAGGCGGAATGAGATCGGGTCGCGGTTCCAGCCCGGCGCAAGGCTATTCGTACGGCACGGTTTCTTCAGGAGCATGATGAGACACATGGCGGCACAATCGCGCGACTATTACGATGTTCTGGGCGTCTCGAAAACCGCCACGGCAGAGGAGATAAAGCGCTCCTACCGCAACCTGGCGAAGAAGTTTCACCCAGACGTCAACAAGGAGGCGGACGCGGTCGATAAGTTCAAGGAGCTCCAAACGGCCTACGCCGTGCTCAGCGACGACGCCAAGCGGCGCCAATACGATCGTTTCGGCCCGGAGGGCCTATCCGGCGCAAACGGTTTCCAAGGCGGATTCGGCGCCGACGACCTGTTCGGCGAGATGTTCGCGACAATTTTTCAGGATGCGGCGGGCGGAGGCAGGCGGCAGGCCTCTCCTATTATCCAGGGCGACGATCTGGCGCACGAGATCGAGATCACCCTGGAGGAAGCGGTGCTCGGCGCCGAGAAGACGATACGCTATACGCGGCTCGAGGCCTGTGACAACTGCGCCGGCTCCGGCTCCGCTCCCGGGACGCGGCCCGAGACGTGCGGCCAGTGCCGTGGGACGGGCCAGACCCGGGTCGCTCAGCGCGCGGCCTTCATTCAGTTTGTTTCGCAGCAGCCCTGCCCTCGGTGCGGCGGCACCGGCCAGTCGATCACCAACCCCTGTGGCAAGTGCAATCACGGCCGCGTCCGCAAGACTCGCGAGCGTACGCTGCGAATTCCGGCCGGCATCGACACGGGCCGCCGAATTCATCTTCAGGGCGAGGGCGACGCGGGCGCGCTCGGCGGACCGTCCGGCGATCTATACGTCGTTGTCATCGTCAAGGAGCATCCTGTATTCGAGCGGCACGATAATGACCTCTATTGTAAGGTCGAGATCAGCTTCGCACGGGCCACGCTCGGCGGCGCCATCGAGGTTCCGGTCATCGGCGGTGTCGAGGAGATTCGTATTCCCGAGGGCACGCAGAGCGGACAGGAGTTCCTGCTGCGCGGCAAGGGCGTCCCGGATCTGCGCGGCCGTGGCAAGGGAGACCAGCACGTGTTCGTTCAGGTCGAGGTCCCGACCAAGCTGACGTCCGAGCAGCGAGCCCTCCTGCAGCAGTTCGCCGCTTCCATGGGCGAGAAGGTGGACACGACCGGCAAGGGCCTTTTCGGCCGAATACTAGGAGGGCATTAGGCAATCGGCAATCGCGCTTCGCGGCGAGTTATTCGTGGGTTGCGAATCGCAATGCGAGCCGTCCAGGCGGCATGCCCAAATGCCGATTGCCGAGTGCCGAGTGCCCAATTCCGGAGTTCCCGCAATGCGCTGGGCTGAGATGACCGTGGTCAGTCCCCCGGATTCTGTCGAGGCCGTCAGTTACGCGTACATTCAGGCGGGCTGCGGCGGCGTGATGATAACAGGCGCCGATCCCGTCAAAGTACAGGGCAGTCTGCCGGTGACCGATGAGCTTACCGGCCGGATCGAGGCCCTGAGATCGCACCTCGACCGCCTTCCTGAGTTCGGCCTGCCGCCCCTCGTCGATAGCATGGTCGTCCGGTATGCGGAGGACGAGGACTGGGCGAACGCCTGGAAGCAGTACTTCAAGCCTCTGCGAATCGGCCGCAAGATTGTTATCAAGCCGAG
>DATGJU010000093.1:0-2500 GCA_035295045.1 Chthonomonadaceae bacterium | reverse complement strand
CGCGCAGCGGCGCTTCTGCGGCGCCGAGGCCATCGACAAGATCCAGACCGCCTCCGACCACCGGGACGTGAGCTTCGGCAAGGCCTACGGAACGCTGATCGCCGAGGGGCCGTTCGAGCGCGTGCTCTCTCGCGCCATCTTCGTGGTCATGCCGGACAGGACCATCAAGTACGCCGAATACGTGCCGGAAATCCCGGACCACCCGAACTACGACGCCGCGCTGAACGCGGTCCAGTAGGGACCGGCTGCCCGTATGCGCGCTACGCCCTCGCTCCAGAATCCGGCGCCCCGCGGGACGATCGTCCCGCGGGGCGCGGCCGCCCGCCGGCGCCGCCATCTCCCGGTCCCGGCCGCCGTCTGATGCGATACGCGCCCCTGATCGCCGCGCTTCTCCTCGCCGCGCTGTTCGCGCCCCGCGCGGCCCTGGCGCAGAACGCGCCGTCGTCCGTCATTCGCCCGGCGGTCGAGCGGTCCGATCCCTATACGCCTCACCTGCCCGCGCGCGCCTACGCCTACCATCGCGCCAATCGCATCCTCGTCTTCGTCGGCATCGCGTGGCGGCTGGCAGGCTTTCTGCTCCTGCTCGGAATGGGCATCTCGGCGCGGCTCCGCAACGCCGCCGAGCGGTTCTGGTGGCGCCTCCGGTCCGGCGCGCCGCCCGGCGAGGAGCGCCGCCGCAGGCCCCGCGCGCCGGCCTTCGTCGCGACCGCCGCATACTATCTCCTCTACTCCGTATACTGGCTCGTCTGGTCCCTGCCCGTGGGCCTGGCGGACCTCGCCGTCGAGCGCCGGTTCGGCTTCTCGGACGAGACGCTCCAGCTCTACCTGAAGGACGATCTGATCGGCCTCTGCCGCGGATGGGTCATGATCCCCGTGATCTGGGTCGGCTACCGTATCTACCTGCGGTGGCCGCGCGCCTGGTGGCTCGTACTCTCCGCGCTCCTCGTCCCGATCTCGCTGTTCGTCACCGTCGTCTATCCCGTCGTCATCTCGCCGCTCTACAACCACTACACGCCGCTGCCCGCCGGCCCGCTCCGAAGCGAGCTGCAGGCGCTCGCCGCGAGGGCGGGGATTCGAAACGCCACCGTGCTCGTCGAGGACACCAGCCTCCGAACATCGCACGTGAACGCCTACGTCACCGGCATCGGTCCATCTGCCCGGATCGTCCTCAACGATACGGCCCTCCAGGAGCTGCCGCGCGACCAGATCCTGGCGATGGTGGGCCACGAGATGGGCCACTACGCGGAGCGGCACGTTCTGATCTCGGCCGCCGCCGGCGCGGTCGGAACGGCGATCATCCTCTGGCTGCTGGCGCGCCTCCTGCCGCCACTGGCGGAGCGGTGCGGCCGGCGGTTCCGGCTGCGCGGCCTCTCGGACCTGGCGGCGCTGCCGCTGATATTCCTGGCGATCTATCTCGTCGGGCTGGCCGGCGAGCCGGTCAGCAGCGCTCTCTCGCGCACGCTGGAGCACCGCGCCGACGCCTACGGCCTGCGCCTTACCGGCCTCGACGACGCGACCGCGCGCCTCATGGTCGGATTCGCCGAGCGCGACCTGACCGATCCCGATCCGCCGCCGCTCCTGCACCTGTGGTTCGGCACTCATCCGACCCTGAAGGAGCGGATCGCCTTCGCGCGCAGCTTCCGCCCCGGCCCAGCAGCTCGGCGGTGATCGCTCCCCGCCTGCCCACTGACGTGCGCACCGTGCGAAGAAATGTTGGCAGAATATCAGAAGGATTTGGATGGTCTGCGGACCAACGAGCAGATGGATCAGCCCGGGTCCGACCTCAACCGCGGGAAGGGTTGCCTAGACCCTTCGCACGATTATTTCAGCATGTGGGTCAACATCCTGCCAAACAGTGTCAGTAACGCATCAGCGGCGAAGTGGGCTGGTACCGCAAATCCGAGGAGGCTACTGCGGATTTCGGCGCCGATGCCGCCTTGGAGGAGAAACCATGAAAGTGCTGATTGGTTGTGTTCTCGCTGCGATCTGCTCCGCGTGGTGTCGAGCAGGAGCACAGGAATCCAACGCGAAGCTCGACCGCGAAATGGCGCAGGCGAAGGCGTTGTTGCCCGTCTACTACAAATACATGCAGGCCATCAACACGCGGGGGATAGCCGGTTTGAAGAGCATAGCCGCCCCGGGCTTTACTATGAGATTGGATCACAGGTCTCGAACGGGAAGAGAGGCGTTCGTAGAGATGAGAAAAATCATCCACGATCCGACAAAGACCGCAGCGGCTGTGGCTGGCGATTCCATAAAGCTACGTCAGGTGACTATTAACGGCGACCGCGCGATAGTTCAGACCGCAGAAACCCTGTCATTTCGGTCTAAACCCGATTCTGAAATCGACATCGCTTGTACGTACCAGTGGAAGCAGACCTGGCGCAAAACGGCATATGGCTGGCGACTGGCAAAATGGGAAACCGGCGCAGACAAACTGCCTGGCCCAGAGTCCGGTGTCACGTACACGGTATCTTGGAAACCAAAAGAATCGGTTCCC
>DATGJU010000092.1:0-5082 GCA_035295045.1 Chthonomonadaceae bacterium | reverse complement strand
CGGATGATGCAATTGAAGTGCGTAACGCCGCCTGGGAGTCGCTCAGAGCGCTTGCCGCCGCATAGCCACTTTCCACCTGGCGCACGGGCGAGCCCACGCCACGCGTAGCGGATCCCACGCCCCGCCGCCCGCGCCTGCGGCCGGATTACTGCCCGACGCACCGCCGCCTGAGGACTTATTTAGCAGTTTGCCCGCCGAAAATCGCGGGTAAACAACTCAGTAAAATAACTGTTGACCTCCGTGCCATCGAGCGACGACCGAACAATCTGAACGCGACCCCTCGGATTCGATGTTCCCGCGCAGGCGGGAACTGGGCCGAAGGCCACCGGGTACCCCGTGGGTGCGCGGGGTTCGGGTACCCGCTTGCGGGTGCGGCGGCAACTCCGGCCGGCGGCCACCCGCGCTCCCGGAGACGGAAAAGGCGCCGCCCTGCCCCGCGATGGATTCACCCCCAGAATTGGGGGCTGGGGGGCACTAGCTCCCCCAAACTTGGGGGCCGGGGGGGGGCACTAGCTCCCCCAAAGTTGGGGGCCACGGGCGCATTCCCAAACTTGAGGCGGCGCCGCCCTCACTCCCCGCGCTCTGCGAACCGCTCCAGCGCCTCCTGGACCTGCGGCAGCAGCGTCTGCGCCGTGATCGGCTTCACGATGTAGCCGCTCGCCCCGAGCGCCTCCGCCTCGCGCTGGTACTCCTCCGTCGCGTAAGCCGTGAGCATCACGATGCAGACCGGGTAGGCGGCCATGATCTGCCGTGCAGCCTCCAGCCCATCCATCACCGGCATCTTGATGTCCATCAGCACCACGTCCGGCCGCTCGCGCAGCACCGTCTCCAGGCCGGACTGGCCGTCGCCGGCGATCCCGACCACCCGGGCGCCTGCTCGTGTCAATATGCGCCGGAGCTGCATCTGCGTGATGCCCTCGTCCTCGCAGATCGCCACGCGCCTGCCCGCTAAAGAGTTTGCGGGGTTGGACGCATGCTCGGAGGGCTCGCTAGTCAGTGAGGCGCCCTGGGACGAAAGCGATCTCGACTCGCGCTCCGCGTCGCTCGACATTCGTACCCGCTCGCGCGCCGGAGTCGCGGGCTGCGCCGAACGTAACGGTGCCCTTGAGGTCGGTGGATGCGATCGCGCGGACGAGCTCGATGCCGACGTGAGAGTCGCGGACGGGCTCGAATTCCGGCGGGAAACCGGGTCCGCAATCCTGTACCGATAGGATAACCGTGCCGTCTTGCTGGAGCAGACGGACTTGAATTGACGCGTCATGATGGGATGATACCTGTCTGCTTTCTGCGGATCTCGCGATCGAATTGCTCACGACCGCGGCGGACGCGCGGTCCGGCTGAGAGTGCTTCGCCGCATTGGTGATCAGCTCGTTGACGGCCAGGGCAAGCGCGATTGCGGGGCGGATCGGCAGCAGCACCGACTCGGCGTCCAGGCCGATCGCGAGCGGCGCCCCAACGGTGCCGAGCGTAACGGACAGCATCGAGACGAGCTTGGCGAGGACCTTTGCAGTGTCGACATTGCCGATCGGCTGGTCGTGCGCGAGCAGGTCGTGAACGAGAGCGATCGTCTTGATCTGGCTCAGACTGTCGCGGATCGCCTCCGCGGGTACCATGGATTCGCCCGGGGTTAGCTGCATCTCCAGAAGGGCCGTGACGCCCTGCAGCGAGTTTTTCACGCGGTGGTGCACCTCGCGCACCGCCATTGCAAGCTGGCCGCTCCGCTCGCGCTCCGCCTGGAAGAGCCGGGCGTTGTCTATCGCGATCGCCGCCTGGGCCGCCAGTCCCTCGACGATGCGCTCGTGGCGCTCGGTGAATACGCCGGGCTGCTCGTGGCCGAAAAACAGTCCGCCGAGCACCTCGCCCGAGCGCGATACGACGGGCACGGCCAGATAGCTGACGACCGGCAAGTGGCCGGGCGGCTTGCCGTGGTAGGGCGGATTGCCGCCGTACTCCGGCTGCTGCGTCACGTCGTCATAACGCACGGTCCGCTCGCCCGCGAAAGTCGGAGCGAAGACCGCCGTGTTGCGCGGCATCGGGAAGTGAGAGAACCTCTCGCGGGGCACGCCGGCGATCGTATAGAGCGTGTAGCTCTCGCCGGTCGCATTGAACACGTTGTAGAAGAAGGCGCCGAACCGCGCTCCTGTCAGCTCGGTCGCGGCGTCCGTTGCGGCCTGGACCATCCTCTCCAGGTCCAGCTCGGCCGAGAGGCGCCGGCCCACGTCGTTGATGACCTCCAGCACCTTCGACTCTTCGCGCAGGCGTATCTCCAGCTCCCGCCGGCCGGTGATGTCGTGCACAACGGCGACGAGGCCGACGATGGAGCCGTCGTCCGCCCGGTCCGGCGCGTAAAACACCTGCATGAACCGGTCACCGAGCTGCTCGTACGGCACCGTGGTCTCGTAGGAGACCGTCTCGCCTGCGAACGCGCGCTCCATCTGCGGCCGGATGACCTCGAACGCGCTGCGGCCCAGAACCTCTTCGATCGACTTGCCCGCGATCTGGTCCGGCGTGAGGCCGAATCGCGCGGCGCTTGAGCGGTTCGCGAAGAGGAAACGAAAATCCGTGGAGATGTGGGAGATGTAGGCCGGCGCGCTGTCCGCCACGAGGCGCATCTGCTTCTCGCGGCCGCGCAGAAGGTCCTCCATCTGCTTGCGGTCCGTAATGTCGTGATGGATAAGTACGACTTCGCGGGTACGACCGGCGCCGTCCTTCACCGGGTATGCGAGGGCCTCGGTCCAGCGCCGCGGGTCGCCGTGCTTCGACCTGTTCGGAAGCGTCTGGTCGGTGTCGTACACGATCGCCGGAATCGAGACCGCTTCGCCTGCGAACGCCCTCTGGATGTACGGCATGATCCCCTTTTCGACGAGCTGCTGATCCTCCAGCATGTTGTAGCCCTGCAGGTCATCGACCGTAAGGCCCCACAGCCTCTCCCACGCTCCATTCACCTGGATCGTCGCGCCGTCCGGCGCAAGGATCTGTATGCTGAGCGGCGACTGCTCCACCAGCATGCGGAATCGCGCCTCGGCCGTCCGCAGCGCCTCCTCCGCACGCCTCCGCTCCTGTCCCTCGACCGCACTCTCGACCGCGAGCCACGTATGCCCGACCACCTCCTCGATGAGGTCCACCTCGTCCTGTGTCCAGTTGCGCGGCTCGAGCATGCTTACCGTCAGGACGCACACCAGCCGCTCATCTTTGATCAGCGGCGCCGAAATGAAGGACCGGATCGCCAGGGCACGGTACGTCGTCTCGTAGTCCGCCGCCGTGCGCGGGTCCGCGATGGTGTCCGCGACGACCGCCGTTCGACCCGCGCGCAGATCGCCGATCAGCAGCGGTCCGAACGCCGAAAGGCGGAAAACGCCCGTGACGCTGGGTCCCTCCGTTCGGAAGTCGCGCCGCGTAGTTATCTGGTCGGCCTCCTCGTCCACCTCCGCGTATCGGCACCGCGAGGCGCGCAGATGCTCGCCAAGCAGCCGCATCGCCGCCCACATGACGTCATCGGGGTCGGCCAGCGCGCGCGTCTCGCCGGAAAGCCGGGCGAGGAACCGCTGCTTCGCCTCCTCGCGCTTCTGGCGGTCGATGTCGGTGGCGACGCCGAACCAGCGAACGATCTTGCCGGACCGGTCGTGCTGCGGAGTTCCCAGCGCGAGGAACCAACGGTAGATGCCGTCGGCGCCGCGAAGGCGGTACTCGACCTCGAACGGCTCGCCCGTTTCCAGCGACCGACGCCAGGCCTCCGTGGCGCATGCGAGGTCGTCGGGATGGAGGGCCGCATGCCAGGTGGCGTATGCGTCGTCGCCGCGCGCGGCGCCCGTGTAGGCGTACCAGTGTCCGTTGAGGTAGTCCGGCTGGCCGTTGGGCAGCGCGGAGAAGACGATCTGCGGGAGGACCTCGGCGAGTGTGCGATAGTGTTCGTCGCTGGACTCGTCGGGCGGCATCGCGCCTGGACGCCCGTGGTCGCGCCTTGGGTATGGGTCGAGCTTCTGAAGGATTGCGGATGGGATGATTTCAATCGGGTCTTGTGCCACTGCTCATCCTGGTCGGGGGCTCACGCGCAACAGCGGGCAGCTTCAGAGGTGGCCCCAAATGCGGCGCAACGGCGATTGCCGAACCGCAACCTCCGTACGACTCGCGTGCCAATTCGTTCCCTTGCTCTGCCGCCTGCACATTCTGCGATCGCCGCGCGTACTCCTTGCCGTTCTGGGGTCGGCAAGCCGATGGTTCGGGGATACTCGGGGCGGCTGCTTAAGCGCCCGGCGAGGATCGCCGCACGCTCGGATCCCCGGTCGGCGGCGGCGCGTGGTCCGTTGCGGCGGGCGGACCCAGAAGCTCGGTCAGCAGCGGCTTCAGGCCGTCGGCCCACACTTGGTATCCCTTGATCGTTGGGTGCAGCTTGTCGCCCGCGTTCATCATTCCGTCGAATAGCCGGCCCTCCCGGTCCGCGAGCTGGTCATTCACGTTCAGGAACCGAACCGACTTTCCATCCGCGAGTCGAACCAGCCGCGCATTGATTCGCTGAATGACAGGAACTGCCCCCATTCCGTCGTTGCGCGGGAAAATGGCGGTCAGGATGATCGTGGCCCGCGGCGCCTTCGATTTGCACGCCCGAATCAGTCCCTCGATGCCCTTCGTAACGTCAAACCCGGTCGCATCGTTTGGATTTGGCCCGATGTTGTTTGTGCCGGCCAGGAGCACGATCACCCTCGGGTTCACGCCGTCCAGCTCGCCGTTTTGGATTCGCCAGAGAATGTTCTCGATCCGGTCCGCGCCCCAGCCGAAGTCGCCCGCATTCCGGCCGTGAAAGTTCGCGTTCCAGTTCGCCAATAGATCCGCGTACTGCGGATCGCTGGCGCCCCAGCGCCGCACGATGGAATCGCCCTCGAAATAGACGTCGATTCCGCCCTTGCGCGCCTTCTCGACGAGTTCCGAGTGGGCGATCGCTGAGTTGGGATCGTTCCGCGGCGTCGGGATCTCGGTTGCCGCGCGTGCGGCCGGCCTGGCCTCGCCGGCCGGCAGCGGAGGCGCCTTGACATAGCGCTCCACCCAGTCGAAGAATGCCGGCCAGTTCGGCGTCACGTCGTGGCC
>DATGJU010000091.1:0-2006 GCA_035295045.1 Chthonomonadaceae bacterium | reverse complement strand
GGACGCTCTCCTACATCCCGCTGCCCGGCGAGGAGATGCGCACGGCGGAGGTCTTCGCGCCGGCCGGCGAACAGTTCCTGCGCATCGAGGGGACGCCCGCAGCGAGGGTCGCCTGCCTGTCGTTCAGCGGGCTGGCCTTTCGGCACGGCGGCTACCGGCTGCCGCACGAGGGCCACGGTGACGGGCAGGCCGCCGTATCCGTCCCGGCCGTGGTGATGGCGGACCACGCGGAGCGCATCGAGATTGACGGCTGCGAGATCGCGCACGTGGGGCTGTACGGCGTCTGGTTTCGCGACGACTGCGTGGACTGCGCGCTGCGCCACTCCCTTCTGACGGACCTGGGCGCGGGCGGCGTCAAGATCGGCGATACGCGGGACGATCCGGCCTCGCCGGCCGCCGCGACGCGCCGAATCCTGGTCGACAACTGCATCGTGCGCGGCGGCGGCCGGCTCTTCCCTGGCGCGGTCGGAGTCTGGATCGGCCACAGCCCCGATAACCAGGTGACGCATAACGACATCGGCGACCTGTTCTACACGGGCATCTCCGCCGGCTGGCGCTGGGGCTATGAACCGAGCATCGCCAAGCGCAACAGGATCGAATTCAACCGGATCCATAACCTGGGCTGGGGCGTAATGAGCGACATGGGCGGCGTCTACACGCTCGGTCCATCCGAGGGGACGACCGTCAGAAACAACGTGATCCACGACATCTACTCATACGACCGTTCGGGGCGCGGTGGGTGGGGGCTCTACACCGACGAGGGATCGACGGGAATCCTGCTGGAAAACAACCTGGTCTACAACGTCAAGACCGGGATGATCCACCAGCACTACGGCAAGGACAACGTCTTCCGCAACAACATCCTGGCCTTCAGCATGGACGGCCAGCTACAGCGGTCCCGTGTGGAGGACCACCTGTCGTTCACGTTCGAGCGGAACATCGTTCTCTGGAAACAGAGTTCGCTCCTCGCCGGCTCCTGGGGCGACAGGGGCGTCGCGCTCGACCACAACGACTACTGGAACGAGACCGGTAAGCCCGTCGACTTCGCCGGCAAGACACTCTCTCAGTGGCAGGCGACAGGAAAGGATGCCGGCTCGGTCGTCGCCGACCCGCAATTTGTCGATGCCGATCACGGCGACTTCCGCCTGCGGCCCACATCGCCCGCCCTCAAGCTCGGCTTCCGGCCCTTCGACTACGCGAAAGCAGGGGTGTACGGCGACCCGCCCTGGATGCGGCTCGCGCGCTCGGTCCGCTATCCGCCCGTCGAGTTCGCGCCGGAGCCTCCGCCCGCGCCTCCTCTAACCTTCCGCCTCGACTTCGAGCGGACGCCGGTCGGTGCGGCCTGCCCTCTTGCCGAGAACCACGTCGAGGGCCGCGGCGATGCGATCGCCGTCACGGACGAGACAGCCTTCTCCGGCCGCCGCAGCCTGAAAGTCCAGGACGCGCCCGGCCTGCAAAACGTCTACGATCCGCACTTCGCCTTCATGCCGGGCCACACCCGCGGCGTCACCACGATCCGCTTCGCGATGCGCGCCGAAGCCGGCGTCACCATGTACCACGAATGGCGTGACTGGCGGCAGGAGCCATACAAGGTCGGTCCCTCATTCACCCTGCGCGACGGCGGCCTCTCCGCCGCCGGCCGGCCGCTGCTGGACATTCCATCCGGCGTTTGGGTCGAGTACCGCATCTCCGCCGGCATGGGCCCGGACCAGAATGGAACGTGGGACCTGGCCGTCCGCCTGCCCGGCCAGCCCGAGCGCCTCTTCCGCCGCCTCCCGCTCGGCAGCCCGGACTTCCACACGCTCACCTGGTGCGGCTTCAGCAGCATGGCCACGGAGCGCACAGTGTTCTATCTGGACGATATCGAGCTGGTGAATGGGAAGCGGTGACGTCCGTGATTGAGCCTTGTGACTCCGGCGCCCGGCGGCACACGCGCCGCCGCGGTGGTGGCCTGGCGGCTAAAGTCGCGGCTGACAAAACAGTCGTCGGCCTGCGCCGACATGCCG
>DATGJU010000090.1:0-2177 GCA_035295045.1 Chthonomonadaceae bacterium | reverse complement strand
TCCGTATCGGGGGGAGGGGTTCGGCCTGCCGATTGCCGAGGCGATGGCGTGCGGCAAACCGGTCGTCGTGACCGACTACGGGGCGGCGCTGGACTTCGCCAACGCCGGCAACGCCTACCTGATCCCCTCCACGCTGGCACGCGCGAGCGAGAAGCGCGTCGGCGACATCGAGACGGTGGACTACCCGTTCTGGGCGGAACCGGACGTCGATGCGCTGACGGCGATGCTCCGCCGCATCGTCGAGACGCCCGAGGAGGCCCGCGCGCGTGGGCGGCAGGCGGCCCTGGACATCGCGTCCCGCTGGACGTGGGCGCACGCCGCGCAGGTCGCCGCTGAGCGGCTGGAAGCGCTTGCTCCGTCCAACCTGCACCGCGGCCAGGATTCCGCGCACGGGGATGGTGGAGACGTGCTGGGCGCTCTAGAACGGGCGATAGCTGCTTTTCAGGCGACGGCGGGTCAACCGGAATCGCGGGCGCGGCTCGACAGCGCGCGCGGCGAGGTGCTGCGCGCCGCACGGCGTATCCGCAAGCAGGGCGGCAGCGGCAGGTCCCACGGCACGGCCGCACGACGCGACGAGACCTATCGCACGCTGATGGCCGCCGTCGCCAGGGCGGATGCAGCCCTCAAGACTCCGCCCTCCGATTTGGGCGGGGCAAGCCCCGCCCCTACAGGGGCTTCGCACTCAGCACACAGCACACAGCACTCAGCACTTCGCCTTTCCGTCATCATGATCGTGAAGAACGAGGAGCGGTTTCTGCGCGACTGTCTGGAGAGTGTGCGTGAGGCCGCCGATGAGATCGTAGTGGTGGATACCGGCTCGACGGACCGCTCTATGGAGATCGCCCGCGAGGGCGGCGCAAAGGTGGTGCAGCATGCGTGGACCGACGACTTTGCTGCGGCGCGCAACGTGTCGCTGGACCACGCGACCGGCGACTGGGCGCTCTGGATCGACGCGGACGAGCAACTGCCGAAGGGAGAGGCGCGCCTGCTGCGCGCGCTCATCGCGCAGGCGCCGCCGGACGTAGGCGGCTACATGGTCAACATTCGCAACTATATGGGCCGCCGCGACAGTCCCGGCATCTGCTGGCACCGGGCCTGCCGGCTGTTCCGGATCCTGCCGCAGGTGAGGTTCGTCGGGCGCATCCACGAGCAGAATGCGCGAGCGCTGCAGGAGGCCGGCTATGCCTGTCCTGTCTCGAAGCTGACTCTCGACCACTACGGGTATGCCGACGACGTGATGATCGAGCGGAACAAGCGCGAGCGGTTCCTGCGGATGCTGGAGCGCGCCGTAGAGGATCCCGACGACCCCCAGCGCGCGTTCCACCTCTTCAACCTGGGCAACGCCTACTCTATGCGCGGCGAGATTGACAGAGCGATCGCGTCCTTCCAGGCGGCCGCCGAGAAGCCCGACCCGACGGACGAGTACACGGTCACACTCTACGCCCAGTGGGCGACGGCGCTCACCGTAAAGGGCCGTGCGGAGGAGGCCCGCGCGGTCTGCCGGGAGGCGGACGGCCTCGGCCTGGCGCACCCCGGCATCGACTTCGCGCACGGCCACGCGGCGCGGTGTCTGAAGGACTTTGCCAGCGCGGAGGCCCTGTTCCGGCGGGCTATCGAGCGCGGCAAGAGCCCCCTCTTTGCGCACCTGGGCGACGCCGGAACCTCCACGTACAAAGCCTACTACGGCCTCGCGCTGGTGGCGGAGGCGGCCGGCGACAGCGACGAGGAGGTGGTCCGCTGCTGCCGCCAGGCGCTGGCGCAGCGGGAGGACTTTCTGGACGCGCGGTTCCTGCTGGCGCACGGGCTCCGCCGCCTCGGACGCTTTCCGGAGTCGCGGCGGCAGTACGAGGCGGTGATCCTGGCGGCCCCGCGCTGGCGGGCTTCGGGGCGCTGTTCTGCGAGCAGGGCGACTACGACGCGGCGCTGCCGCTGCTGCGCCGCGCGGTGGAGTTTGGGCCGACGCTCGAAGTCTGGCTGCGGCTGGGCGACTGCTGTGAGCGGCTGGGGCTGCCGGAGGAGGCGCGCGACGCCTATCTGGAGTCGCGGCGCCTCGCGCCCCGCTCCCCGGAGGTGTGCGTCAACCTGGGCCGGCTGCACGCGGCGCTGGGCGACGACGCGAAGGCGTGGGACTGTTTCCAGGCGGCAATCGCGATCGATCCGGAGCACGCCAACGCCTA
>DATGJU010000089.1:0-7342 GCA_035295045.1 Chthonomonadaceae bacterium | reverse complement strand
GTGGTCTATACCGACGGCACGGTGGACGTGTTTCCGACCGACGGCGACTGGAAGACCGCTTCCGGTCCGATCCTCTTCGACAGCATCTACGGCGGCGAGGCCTACGATGCGCGGCAGGAGCTTTCCGGCTGGGATACGGCCGCCTACGACGACTCGCGCTGGAAGCCGGCGCTGGTCGCGAAGGCTCCGGGCGGCAGGCTCTCGCCGCAGGTCATGCCTCCGATCCGTGCCACGCGGGAGCTCGCGCCGGCCAAAATTCGGGAGCCGAGGCCGGGCGTGTGGCTGTTCGACTTCGGCCAGGGGCTCTCCGGCCACGCACGCCTGAGCGTCAGCGCCCCCGCCGGAACCAGGATTGTAATGCGATACGGCGAGCGTCTGCATTCCGATGGAACGCTGGACCAGTCGCATATCGCGCAGCATCAGATCAAGACCGACCCGCCACAGCAGTTCCAGACCGACACGTACATCTGTAAGGGAGGCGAAATCGAGACTTGGGAGGCACGGTTCGTCTACCACGGCTTCCAGTACGTCGAGGTTACGGGACTGCCCTCCAGACCGGACGCGGAGACGCTGCGCGCCGTTTTCACCCACACGGACGTCCAGGATGCCGGCGCATTCACCTGCTCGAACCCGCTGCTCAACGCCATCTGGCGAAATACGCGCTGGTCGTACCTGAGCAATCTGGCCTCCATCCCCACCGACTGCCCCCATCGCGAGAAGAACGGCTGGACGGGCGACGCGCACCTCGCCGCCGAGGCCGGCCTGCTGAACTACGACGGCATCACGGTCTACCGGAAATGGATCGACGACCTGGCAGACGAGCAGCGGCCCACGGGCGAGCTGCCCGGCATCGTTCCAAGCAGCGGCTGGGGGTACGAATGGGGCAACGGGCCGGCCTGGGACAGCGCCTATCTGCTGATCCCCTGGTACCTATACGAGTACTATGGCGATACGCGGACCCTCACAACGCACTATGAGGGCATGCGGCGCTACGTCGACTACCTTACCTCGAAGGCGAACGATGGGATCGTCTCGATCGGCCTGGGCGACTGGGTGCCCTGGAAAACGGAGACGCCGGTGGAGGTTACCTCAACCGGCTACTACTACCGCGATGCGCTTATTATCGCGGAGACGGCCAGACTGCTCGGTAAGAAGGAGCACGAGACCCGGTACCGGGCGCTTGCTGAGGAGATTGCCCGGCAGTTCAACGCACGATTCTACGATCGGGGGCACGACAGCTACGCGAACGGCAGCCAGACCGCGCTGAGCTGCGCGCTCTACCAGGGCCTGATGCCCGGCGAGCGTAAGGGCTCCGTAGCGAACACTCTCAGCAGGGCGATAGAGGCGAACGACGGGCACATCGACACGGGAATCCTCGGCGCCAAGTACGTTCTCAACGCGCTGACCGACGCCGGCCGGGCCGACCTGGCGTACAGGATCGCGACGCAGCGGACGCAGCCTGGCTGGGGCTGGTGGATCGACCAGGGCGCGACGACGCTGTGGGAGAGCTGGGGCGGCACGGACTCGCGCAACCACATCATGTTCGGCGACATCAGCGCCTGGATGGTCAAAGCGCTGGCAGGAATCAACCCGGACCCGGCGGCGCCTGGCTTCCGGCATATCTTGATCCAGCCGAACGTCGTCGGCGACCTGACCAGTGCATCCGCGTCCTACGACTCGATCCACGGCCGTGTCGAGAGCGCGTGGACACTGAACGGCGACCGGCTCACGCTCACAGTCCGTGTACCGCCAAACTGTGCGGCGCGCGTCCAGGTTCCGTGCGACAGGCTCGGCAGCGTAGAGGTCGTGCCAGAGGACCATAATCGCCGGCAGGACGCCCGCAATGTGTTCGAGATTGGCTCAGGAACCTACGAGTTTCGGTCAACCGTTACGAAGAACTGAATGTAATTTGCGACATTCGCGTAACCTGCGGATAGAGTTCTCCTGGGAGTGACCACGTGCGCAAGGAGCTTTCGCGGCGCGAGCTGCTGGCGGCAGCCGGGCTGGGAATAGGAGCAATCACAGGCATGACAGCAACCGAACCCGCGGCGGCGGCCGCCAAGTCCGAGCCGTTTCGCTATTGCTTCAACACGAGCACCATCCGCGGCCAGAAGCTGCCGCTGCCGGAGATCATCGATATCGTTGCGAAGGCGGGGTACCACGCCATCGAGCCGTGGATCGACGAGATCACGCACTACCGCGACGGTGGCGGCTCGCTCAAGGACCTGGACAGGAGGCTTCGCGATCACGGGCTGACCGTGGAGGACGGGATCGGATTCGCGGCATGGATCGTGGACGACGCGGCGCAACGGGCAAAAGGCCTGGAGGAGGCGAAGCGCGACATGGACCTGCTGGCGCAGATCGGCGGAAAGCATCTCGCGGCGCCGCCGGTCGGCGCGACCGACATCGCGCACTTCGACCTGCGGGCGGCCGCGGAGCGATTCCGGGCGCTGATGGAGATCGGCGACCAGATGGGCGTGATCCCCATGGCCGAAGTCTGGGGCTTCTCCAAGACGATGCAGACGCTCGGCGAAGCGGCGCAGGTGGCCATCGGCAGCGACCACCCGAAGGCCTGCATACTGCCGGACATCTACCACCTGTACAAGGGCGGTTCGGGCTTCAACGGCCTCAAGATGCTGAGCGCGGCGGCCATCAAGGTGTTTCACCTGAACGACTACCCGGCGCAGCCGCCGCGCGAGACGATCACGGACGCGGACCGCGTCTACCCCGGCGACGGCATCGCGCCGCTCTCCGAGGTCTTCCGGGAGCTGAAGGCGATCGGCTACGACGGCGTCCTCTCGATCGAGCTGTTCAACAAGAGCTACTATGCGCAGGATCCGGCTGTCGTCGCGAAGACCGCGATCGAGAAGCTGCGAGCCTCCGTGCGGATGTCCGGCGCCTAGACCAGCTCCCGGACGCCCTCCGAGACCGCCGTCAACGCGATCTTCTCGCGGTTGGGCTCGCCGCGGAGGAGGGCCTCGGCCAGGTGGAGCGCCTGTTCGGCCTGGATCTTCGGCGGCATCGGCGGCTCCAGCGGATCGACGACGGCCTCGATCACGACCGGGCCGGCAGTACCGAGCGCCTGGTCCAGGATCCGGCCGCAGTCCTTTGCATCCTCGATGGTGAACCCGGAGCCGCCGCAGCACCGCGCGAATCCCGCGAAGTCGATAGGCTGAAGCTCGACCGCGAACTCCGGGTTTCCCAGGAACACTATCTGCTCCCACTTGATCTGGCCGAGCGTATTGTTCTTAATCACCAGTATCTTGACTGGCAGGTCGTATTTCACCGCTGTCGCGAACTCGGCCATCAGCATGGAGAAGCCGCCGTCGCCGACGACCGCGACGCACTGCCGGTCCGGATACGCGGCCTGGGCCGCGAGGGCGTAGGGCAGGCCGCACGCCATCGACGCGAGCGTGCCCGAGCAGGAGAACATCTGGTCGCGCTTCACGTCGATCTGGCGGGCGGCCCATGTCGTATTCGTGCCCGAGTCGGCCGCGATGATCGCGTTATCGGTCAGACGCAGACCGAACTCCCGCACTACCGTCTGCGGCTTCATCGGCCGATCGTCCCGCTCCTCGCCCCGCTCCATCCTCTCGCGCCACTCCGCCATACCCTTCTGCGCCTTCTCGAGGAAGCTGCGGTCCTCGTTGCGCCTGATCCACGGCAGGAGCGCCTGCAGCGTTGCGCGGGCGGCGCCGACCAGGCCGATCTCGACCGGATACCGAAGCCCAATGCGCGCCGGATCGATGTCGAGCTGCACGGCCCGCGCCTCCCCGGGTTTCGGATAGAACTCCACGTACGGGAACGAAGAGCCGACGATGAAGAGCGTGTCGCACTCCTCCATCGCCTCCTGAGACGGGCGCGTGCCCAGTAGGCCCAGCCCGCCGGTAGTGTAGGGGCTTGCGTCCGGCAGGACCGCCTTGCCCAGCAGCGCCTTTACGACCGGCGCGCCGAGCCGCTCGGCAAGCTGTTCTACCTCGTTCTGGGCTTCAAGAGCGCCCTGCCCGACGAGTAGGACCGGTTTCCTGGCTCCGTTCAGGATTTCGGCCGCCAGCTCGAGCGCATCCTCCGCCGGCAGCGCGCTTCGGCGCGCGCGGGCCACCGATTCATGGTGCGGCAGGTTCCGCTTCGACCGATCGTCGTCCTTGAGTGTGAAGTCCTGGATATCCGTCGGAATGCAGATGGCAGCGACCCCGCGGTGCGTGAGTGCGGTGCGGCAGGCGAGATGCGTCACATTCTCGACGTGCGCTGCGCCCATCACGCGTGCGCTGTAGAGCGCCACATCCTTGAACAGGTAGTCCAGGTTCACGTCTTGCTGGGCATAGGTGTCGATCAGATCATGATAGTGGTGCCCCGTGATGGCGAGCACGGGCTGCCGGTCCATTTTCGCATCGTACAGGCCGTTCAGCAAGTGGATGCCGCCCGGTCCGGAGGTCGCCAGGCAGACACCGAGGCGGCCGGTCCATTTGGCGTAGCCGCACGCCATGAAGGCCGCGCTCTCCTCGTGGCGCACCTGGATGAAGCGTATCTGGTCTTGCCGCTTTCGGAGCGCCTCCATGACGCCGTTGATCCCGTCGCCGGGTATGCCGAAGATAGTATCCACGCCCCACTGCAGGAGGCTTTCGACCAGGATGTCGCCCGCTGTTACTGCCATCGGGATGGGCTCCTTGGGTGCTGGGTGTTCAGGTCTTCAGCTTCGGTCATCCGCCGCGCTCCGGCCCAAACACGGTACGCCGGGCGCCGCACACCTGAGCGCCCGAACACCTGAAGACCGGTGCAGCCTCAGCGCTTCACGCCTTGCGCAGTCGTTGCGCTGCCGGCGGTTTGGCCCTGGATTGCAGCGCCGGAGCGGCCCTGGTGCTCGGCCTTTCCGGGAGACTGGCTTCGGTTGTGAATTCCCTCCGCGAACTCTTCGATCATCTTGCGGTTGAACGCGGGAATGTCGTCCGGCTTGCGGCTCGTCACGATACCGTTGTCCACCTGGACCTCGCGATCCACCCACGTTCCGCCGGCGTTCCGGATGTCGGTCTGCAGCGACGGCCACGACGTGATCGTGCGGCCGCGGATGCCGCCGGCCTCGATCAGCGTCCAGGGTCCGTGGCAGATTGCGGCGATCGGCTTCGCCGCGTCGACGAATGCCTTGACGAACTGGACCGCCTTCGGGTCCATGCGCAGCTTGTCCGGGTTCATCACGCCGCCGGGCAGCAGCAGACCGTCGAACTGGTTCGGGTCGGCGCGGTCAAGCGTCAGGTCCACGTCGACGGGCTTGCCCCAGTTCTTCTCCGCCCAGCCCTTGATCTGCCCGGCATTCTGAGACACGACCTGCGTCTGCGCGCCTGCCTCATCGAGCGCCTTTCTCGGCTCCATCAGCTCCGCCTGCTCAAATCCGTCGGTCGCCAGAATGGCGATCCGCTTCCCAGCGAGCCGCTGTCCTCCGCTCGTGCCTGAATTCATGAGGTGTCTCCTCTGTGAAATCGACCGGCCAAGTGCGGCCGGCAAGACGCTGCGGCGCGGCGTGCCGCGCCTGACGGACGTAGGACGGGGCGGTTTGCGAGAGGTTCCCGGAAGAAGGGTGATCGGTGCTTGGTGTTGGGGTTTGCCTTTCGGCACGCGATGTCGGCCGGCGTCTCGCGGGATTTCAGCGAGCGCGTGATCGAGCCGGGTTGGGTATCGGGCTTGCGGCGCGGAGCGACGGCGGGGCTAGGGCTCTGTTGGAGCGAGGGCGAACGCGATGAAGGCGGCGATGTCGGACTGGAGGCGCTCCAGCGACTCCGCGTGGATGTACATCATGTGGCCGGCCTCGTAGTCGGCGGTGCGGATGTTGCCGCGCACTGCCGGCGACACGGAGAGGTGGCGAATTGTGTAGCGCGTGGCGTAGTAGGGCGTTGCGAGGTCGTAGTAGCCGGACGCGACGAACAGCTTCATGTACGGGTTCTTTGCGAAGGCCTTGACGAGCGCTTCGCCCGTGTCGACATAACCTGGCCGGCTGCCCCACTCCCAGGGCGTCTTTATCCCCCCGCCGAGGATGTAGTACTCCTGGTCGGTCTCGTAGCCCAGGTCGCGGCGTACATAGTCGTTGAAGAGCGCCGTGTAGGGCGGGCGGATGGCGGACATGCTGGGATCGAAATCCGGCTTTTCTGCGACGGTGGGCGCGTGGACGAGATCGATCCGGCTGTCCAGGCGGCCAACGGTCCGGCCCTGGTCGCGAAGCAGCTCGCGGCAGAACCGCTGGATCTCGATCCGCAGGTCGGACTGGTCGACGAAGCGCGGATCGAGACCGGTGAGGCGCGCAAGCTTCGCAATCGCGTCGGCGCGCGCGGCCTCCGGCAGGTCGCTGCCCTTAGCGAGCAGGTTCGCGTAGTCCGACTCTATCCACGCTTCCGCCTCGGCGAGCGCCTTCGGGAGGCTCTCATGGAGGTCGGCCGACAGTTTGCCGTGGTACCAGGCTGTGGCCGTATATGTCGGCAGGAAGAGAAGGTACGGCAGGTCGTTGCCGGCGTCGAAGTAGAGCGTTTGGAAGTTGAGGACCGACGAGACGAGCGCGATGCCGTTGAGCGCGATACCCTTCTCGATCAAGAAGTCCGACAGTCCGGCGGCGCGGGTAGTCCCGTAGCTCTCACCGACGAGGAACAGTGGCGAGCTCCAGCGCAGGTAGCGGGTCAGGTAGAGCCGGATGAACTCGCCGATCGAAGCGATGTCGCCCTCGACGTTCCAGAACTTCTTGCCGTCCTCCGGCCTTTCCGGCCGGCTGAAACCGGTGCCGACGGGATCGATGAACACCAGGTCGGTGTGCTCGAGCCAGGTCCGCGGGTTATCCTCCATGCGGTAGGGCGGCGGCGGAAGCGATCCGTCCGGCAGCATCTTGACGCGGCGCGGGCCGAGCGCGCCCATGTGCAGCCAGACGGACGAGGAGCCCGGCCCGCCGTTGAACGAGAACATGAGCGGCCGGTCCGCGGCGCTCTCCCCATTCAGCGTGTAGGCCATGAAGAAGATCTCCGCCTCCTTCTTGCCGGCGTCGTCCCGGATCGGCATAAGGCCCGTTGTGACGGTGTACTCCAGCGCCCGCCCGTCGAGCGCGACGCGGTGCGTCGTCACGACCGGCGGCGGGCACTCCTTTTCGGGCGGCTCGGGCTTCTCGGCGGCCTTCGGGTCTTCGGGCTTTGCGGGCTGGTCGTCAGGCATGGCGGCGTCTCTCCTGGCCGGCTATTCGGCGCGGAGGGCGCTGGTACCTGCGGACGTTTGGAACTGACTACCCTTACGGGACCGCGTGTGCGGTACAGACTCAGGAGCTCGGAGCAGAAACCGCGGAGTGATACCGTGACGGCTGAGCCCGCAGGGGATG
>DATGJU010000088.1:0-16608 GCA_035295045.1 Chthonomonadaceae bacterium | reverse complement strand
GCGCCGCGTTGTCGATGCGGAGACGGCCCGCTGCCGCGTCGCGACGGCGTGCAGCCGGCGATTCCTGCCCCGCGTTCGGCCCACCGGGCGCCCGGAAGGAGTTAAGCCGTTACTGCTCGAATATCTGAGGAACGTGGTTCGAACGGACCGTCGTGCGCGTACGTAGGTACGGCTCAGGGCGCGCTGGAATATCCGAGCGCGAACCCGGCTGTCGCCGCCGCGAGATTTGCACGCCGTCCATGCGCCTCAGGACTATGGATGTATAGCGATGACATTGAGAGGAGTTATCACGTGACTTTGAGGAGATCGAGTTCCCTGCCGATGACCGGGCTGGCGCTATTCGCGGCGCTTGCGGTGACGGCCGCCTTTGCTGCGCCGCCGAAGAAGAAGCCCGCGCCGGCCAAGCCCGATCCCGTCGCCGGTAAAAAGATCTATACCGCGACCGGCTGCGCCGGATGCCACAAGATCAAGGACGAGGGCGGTACGACCGGGCCGGACCTGACCAAATACGCCAGCGACAAGAAGAAGGACGCCAAGTGGACGGCAGTCCAGATACAGGACCCGAAGAAGCACAACCCGAATTCGGCCATGCCCCCCTACGCCGATAAGGTCAAGGGCAAGAACCTGGACAACCTGGTCGCCTACCTGCTGACGCTCAAGTAACGCAGTTCGCCGGACCAGGGTCAGCCCCGCCCGGCAATACTCTCGACGCCGGCTCGCGGCTCCGTCCCCCGAGCCGGCGCGCATCCATGAAGCGCATTTCCGGGCAGCCCGCCCCCCTGCCTGCGCGCGAACCCTCGAAGGCGGCTCGCAAATCTTGAACGCTTGCGCAGCACGGTGGGCGATGCAGCTTGGAGATCGCAGCCGATGTCTGACAAGCCCGCTTCCGATCTTTCGTTCGCAGGTCCCACGCTTCAGGACCTCGACTCCGCGCTGCGGCGAGAATGGCTCGTCGCGAACGGGCTTGGCGGTTACGCCTCCGCATCGCTGGCAACCGCAAACACGAGGCGCTACCATGGTCTCCTGGTGGCGGCGGTCAATCCTCCGCTCGGCCGCGCGGTCCTGCTGTCGAAGATCGAGGACTCCGTAGAGGTGATCGCGCCCGACGGCGCGGTGAGTCCCACGTTCGCGCTCTCCGTGAACCTCTACCCTGGCGCGGTCTATCCTCAGGGCTACCGAATTCTGGAGAGCTTTTCCGCGCTGCCCGCCCCTGTCTGGACGTGGGCGCCGCAGCCCGGCGTGCGGATTGAAAAGCGCATCTGGATGGCGGAGGGCCGGAATACCACCTACGTCAGCTACACCCTCCGCGAGGCGCCTCAGGGATCGACGGCGAACCTGCACCTCGTGCCGCTCGTTGCCTGGAAAGACTACCACAGCGAGATGAGGGCGACGGATCCGCTCGACTACGCGTGGCACCCGCCGCAGCA
This sequence comes from Chthonomonadaceae bacterium, assembly GCA_035295045.1. GTDB lineage: Bacteria > Armatimonadota > Chthonomonadetes > Chthonomonadales > Chthonomonadaceae > DATGJU01. Next base: position 15,181 of record DATGJU010000088.1, on the reverse strand, counting down.
GCGTGTCGCGCGGCCGCCGACGGAGCCGTGCGGGCTGCTCTCGGTCCCGCTGCCCCCGATCGTGCACGTGACCAACGACTCCGTCATGCTGAACCTGTTTATCACCGACGGCGCGGGGAACGCGGCCCCATCCGTGACATTCCTGCCGCAGCAGTACTGGTTCTACCATTTCCAGCATCCGCGCGAGCAGGAGCGCGGGCAGGACTTCAGCGAGGACCTGCTGAGCCTCGGAATGCTCTCGATGACACTGGCGGTCGGCGAGTCGGTCACGGTGGTTGCCACAGTCGAGGACGGCGAGCCCGATCCGCCGGACGCGGCGTGGCAGGCCCTGCTCGACCGGCAGGCGCGCATCGCCGCCGCGGCGAAGGGAGCCGATCCCTTCGCCCTGGAGCTATCGCTGGCCGTGGAGCCGTTCCTGGTGCAGGCCAACGGCGCGCGCTCGACGATCATCGCCGGCTACCACTGGTTCTGCGACTGGGGACGCGACACGATGGTCGCGGCGCCGGGCCTCTGCCTGGAGACTGGCCGGGAGGACCTGGCGCGGGACATCCTCCTCTCGTTCTCGCGATACGTCGATCAGGGCATGCTGCCGAATCGCTTTCCGGACGTGGGTGAGGCGCCGGAGTACAACACGGTGGACGCGACGCTGTGGTACTTCGCGGCGATCTATCGCTATGTAGCCGCGACCGGCGACCGTACCCTGGTCGAGACGCTCTGGCCCATCCTCGAGGAGATAGTCCGGTGCCATCGGGAGGGCACGCGCTACAACATTCGCGTGGATTCGGATAACCTGCTCACGGCCGGGCAGCACGGCGTCCAGTTGACCTGGATGGACGCCCGGATCGGCGATTGGGTGGTGACGCCGCGCATCGGCAAGGCGGTGGAAGTGAACGCGCTCTGGCACAATGCGCTGAAGTCGATGGCGCATTTCGCGCGGCTGCTGGACAAAGCCGATTCGGCAGGCGATTTTGAGCAGCAGGCGCGAGTCTGCGCGGCGATCTTCGCGGCTCGGTTCCCACGCCACGACGGGCGCGGCCTCGCCGACGTCCTGGACACGCCGAACAACAACGCGCCGGATGAATCCATCCGGCCAAACCAGATTTTCGCGGTCAGCCTGCCATTCGCCCCGATCGACGCCGCATCGCCGCTCGCGCGCTCCGTTGTCGACGTGGTGGCGAGCGAGCTGCTCACGCCCTTCGGCCTGCGTACGCTCGCGCCGGAGGACGCCGCCTACCGCCCGCGCTACGAAGGCGATTCCGGAAGCCGCGACGGCGCCTATCACCAGGGCACCGTCTGGCCGTGGCTGCTCGGCTCCTTTGCGGAGGCCCACTATCGCGTGTACGGCGACCGCGCCAAAGCGCTCAGCTTCCTGCAGCCGCTGCAGGCGGAGATGAGCGGCTACGGCGTCGGCTCGCTTCCTGAAGTGTACGATGGCAGCGATCCGCAGAGGCCGAACGGCTGCATCGCGCAGGCCTGGAGCGTGGGGGAGACGCTGCGCGTATGGAACTACCTGCAGGCTCGTCCGGCGAAGCGCGGCAGGACTGCGGGCTCGTCCACGAAAAACACGAAGTGACGCGAAACGGGAAGTTTGTCCACGAAAAACACGAAATGACACGAAAGAAGACAGAAGGGCTCTTTGGAAGAACCGGATCCGCGATCCGGCGGACCTTGTGTGGCGATTCGTCCTACTGGTCGGCGTCCCATGCCAACCGAGCTTCCTTCAATCCCCTCTTTCGTGTCCTTTCATGTTTTTCGTGGACAAGAGTTGTCTTCGCCCTGGCCGCCCTCACGTTTGCAGCCTGGGGCGGCGCGGCCAGGGCGCAGGGCGGGCCGCCCTACTATGAAGAGGATGTGGCCGCCTCGAATCCGCTGCGCGCCGAGCAGGCGCGCGAGCTGGATGCGTACATCAACGCGCAGAAGGCGGACTCGGCTCGGCTGAAGGCGCTGTTCACGCCCGACTACCGCTCGCCGAAGGCGTTCGAGGCAAGCGCCAGGCGGCTGCGGCAGGCCTTCGCCGCGTCCATCGGGTACCCGCCGCCCGGCGCGCCGGATTCCGAGCCGCCGGAATTCAAGCAGATCGGCGACGACGGGATCGGGACCTACTACCGGGTCCGAATCTCGGTCCTTCCGGGCGTGCACGCGGAGGGGATCTACATCGTCCCGAAGGGGCTGAAGGGCCGGGCGCCGCTCATCGTCGCGATGCACGGCGGCGGCGGGTCGCCGGAGGTCGCGCTGTTCCACGGCGGCGCCAACTACCACGACATGGTGCGCGGCGGGGCGAAGCGCGGCTATGTGGTCTTTGCGCCGCAGCACCTGTTCAGCGCGCCGGGCTATCCGGCCGACGTCCGCAACCGAACCGACGACCGGATGCGGCTCATCGGCACCAGCTTAACCGCTGTCGAGATCGCGAAGATCACGCGGAGCCTCGACGTTCTGCTGAAGCGTCCCGAGATAGACCCAAAGCGCGTCGCGATGGTCGGCCTGTCCTACGGCGGGTACTATGCGCTCGTCACGCCGGCGCTCGACACGCGCATCAGGTGCGCGGTCTCGAGCTGCTACTTCGGCGTCCAGGAGTACCGCTACGAGCGGAACGAGCTTGGCGTGCCGAGCGACTTCCGATTCGCCGACCGGTTCACGCTGTTACGCGACCCGGAGATCGTGGCGCTCATCTGTCCGCGCGCCCTGGAGATCCAGGCGGGCAGCCGCGACGATGCGGAGCACCGGGACATGGGCGTCCAGCTCGCGCCGAAGGCAGCCGAGTATTACAGGGCCCTTGGGCGCGGCGACGATTTCCGGTTCGTACTATTCCAGGGCGGCCACGAATTCGACGACGCGTCCGCCTGGGAGTTCGTTGAGAAGCATCTTTAGGCAGTCGGCAATCGGCATTCGGCAATCGTGGACGAGACCGCCTATTGCCGCATGCCGAATGCCGGCTGCCAGGTGACAGGAGATCGAGATGAGCAAGAGCGAGAGCATCCGGGTGCAGCTTGACTATCCGCTGGAGCAGGTGAAGGAGCCGATCATCTACCACCTGGTGACCGACTACAAGCTGATTCCAAACATCCGGCGGGCGAACATCGACTATCATTCCGGTGGAATGCTGGTCCTTCAGCTCGAGGGCGACCGCGACAACCTGGACGCCGGCATCGACTTCCTGCGCCGCCTGGGCATCACCGTGACCGAAGTAGGCGTCGAGCCCGCCTGGACCGTCTAACGCCCACCCGCCGGGACGGCCGCCGCCCCCGCCCCCAATTCTGAGGGAGCTGCACCGCGCGACCGTTCGCGCGACGCCGCTCAACGCCAGGCAATCGGATTGGCCGCAACAAAAAACCCAAAATCCCCGACCTTATATCCCCTGGCGCTGTACCTCCACGTGCCATTCTGCGCGCGCCACTGCCCCTACTGCGACTTTAACGTGGTGGTCGAGCGGGCCGGAAGCGCGCTCGTGCCGGAGACGGTGGAGGCGATTCGGCGGGACATTGCGCAGAGCGCCATCGCCGTGAACGAGAGCGGCTCTCGCCGTGTCGAAACCGTCTTTTTCGGCGGCGGAACGCCGACTCTCCTGAGCGGCGGCGATCTCCGGGCGATCCTTCAGACTGTTCGCGAGAGCTTCGAGCTCGCGCCGGACGCGGAGATCTCCAGCGAGGCGAATCCCGGCTCGTCGGACGCCGGGAAGTTCGCGGAGATGCGGGCCGCCGGCTTCAACCGGCTCAGCGTCGGCGTCCAGGCGTTCGACGACGATCTTCTGGCGCGCCTGGAGCGACTCCACTCCGCGGCCGAGGCGGAGGCAGCGATCGCCACGGCGCGCGCGGCCGGCTTCGCAAATGTCAGTATGGACCTGATGTTCGGTCTTCCGGGGCAGAGCCTCGCGGCGTGGCGCCGGTCGCTCGATCGCGCGCTGGCGTGCGGCATCGAGCATCTCTCCCTCTATGCGCTCACGCTGGAGCCGGGCACGCGGTTCGAGCGGCTGCACCGCGGCGGAAAGCTGGAGCTGCCGGACGAGGAGAGCGAGCTCGCGATGTACGAGGAGGCGATCGCCCGGTTGTCGACGGCCGGCTACGAGCACTACGAGGTGAGCAACTTCGCGCGGCCCGGCTTCCGCAGCCGGCATAATCAGGTCTACTGGCGCAACGGCGAGTACCTGGGCGTCGGTCCCGGCGCCGTCTCGTACCTGGAGGGCCGGCGCTGGAAGCGCGAGCCGCTGCCGCGCCGCTACATTGCGAAGCTGGCAGCCGGCGCCGACCTGGCCGTCGAATCGGAGCGGCTTGACGCGGCCGGCGCGCTCGGTGAGACGATGATTCTCGGCCTTCGGATGCGCGAGGGCGTTTCGCTTGCGGAGGTCGGCGCGCGGTTTGGTGTCGAGATCGGCCAGCGGTACGCGGCGCAGATCGCAGATCTCTCGAATCGCGGCCTGGTCGCGGTGGAAGGCGAGCGGCTGCGGCTCACGGATGCCGGCCTGCGGATCGCCAACACGGCGCTCGCCGAGTTTCTGCCCGAAGGAACGCTGGACAGGTGACGGGACGGGGTTGCGTGCGGTCGCGCGAACGAGCGGGAGGCGGGACGGATATGGCTGACGAAACAGAGTCCATCGGCGTGCAGGAGGTTGCGGCGCGGCTCACCGAGAAGGCGGCGCACGACCTGGCCGCCGCCCTCGCCGCGGTACCGGAGGAGAAGGCGCGCTGGGAACCGCTCGGCGATTCGCGCCCGATCCTCGAGATGGCCGTCGAGTGCTGCCTCGCCAACCGGATGTGGTCGCACATCCTCGTTACACACCAGCACGCCATGCTGCCCGAAGGCGAGGCGCCGGCCGCCTACAAATCGCTGGATACGCTGACCAGGGTTATCGACGAGCTGAAAAGGACGAGCTCCGAGCTCGCCGGGACGATCCGGGCCGTCCCGGACGGGGACCTGCCGCTCGTCGTCGCCTTTCCGAAGCGTCCTGGCGCGGGCCGTCCCATCGCCGAATGCCTCCACCACGCCTGCTGGAACATGATCTACCATCTCGGACAGGTCGCCTTCATCCAGACCCTCTACGGCGATTGGGACGAGCATAGCGACACGGGACCCTTCGGCGATACGACTGACTGAACGTCTTCCAAGCGCAGTGGCGCAACCCGCGCCTGGGCCGCACGGCTTGTGTTGCCTGTCATCTTGCGGCGATCGTTCAAGCCGTCAGCCGTACGCGCCGACCCTGGGATCCGCCGCAATTCCGCCGAATGCTCGTTCAATCGTTCAGGGGGTTACCACTATGCGCGTATTTGCCCGGCGGTCGTCGGGGAGGGAGGTCGGCAGCGCGAGGATGAAGCCTGCGCTGATGCCCTGATGGATGGTAAACAGGGCGTCGACCTCCACGGAGGCGCCGGGTGTATCTCCCACAGCGCGGCCGCCGTGCGGTATTACCAGATAGCCGAACTCTTGCGGATCGCCGCCCGCCTTTCGAATGTCGCCAATCAGATCCCTTGGGAAGGCGCGCGCGAAGTCAGCCAACAGCGCCCTCTGTCGTGCATCGTTGAGATAGGGGTGCACGCCGAGCTTCTGCGAATCGCCGGCGATCACTATGCCCTTATAGAGACGCGTGTTCACGTCGATCGGGCACGCGGCGAGCGAGGCCAGCATCTCTCGCAGCCCGGACAGATTGTCGCGATTGGTGTGCAGGCCCAGACTCTCGAACAACCCGATGATCTGGTCCACGGACAGATCCGAAAGACTCAGGACGTCCGCGTAAGTAAGGGCGTCTTTGTGCGCGTCGATCCGTTTGGCCACGGTCTCGACCCACCAGTCCGGCGCCTCGTAGAGCCGCTGACTGTACCAGTCCCGCTTGCGCAGGAGCAGCGTCTTGTCCCGCGTCCACCAGAGATAGCCTTCCGGGCGGCTCAGCGCGTCGAGCGCCTGAACGGCCGGATCGCTCGAAACATCCTGCTCTCCGTCGGCGGCGTGGACCGGCTTGCTGCGATAGAAGTCCGCGACGACGGGCATGCCGGTTTTCTCCTCCAGCGCGTGAAGGGTTTCGACCCAGGATGCCCCGCGGCTTACCGCAACTCGCTTCGAGTCGGGCAGTCCGGCGCCGGCCTTCACGGGCTTTCCGGTATATGGGTTGCCGTGGGGCGGCAGCAGGAACTTGGCGCCGGCGCTGAACTTGGTGACCTCCACGTTGAAGCCGATCGGCGCCGTCATGTAGACAGACAGCTCCCCGTGGAACCCGATGAGATTGAACCGCATCTCGTGCTTGTCCATCTCCTCGCGCGGGATCTGGTTGAGGACGAAGCCTCCGGTCTTTGACGCGTCGAACCTATCGCCGAAAAAGAGCGGCTCCAGCCCCTTCTTCTGCTCCGCGCTCAACATCGAGACCGGGATCTGTGTACGCCAGTTCTCCATGAGCTGGGCCCGCTGTTGCGCGTTGAGCAGCGCGAAGATACCTGTTCCGAGCCGGCCATCTTCCGTTGACAGCGCCCGCCGGATCGGATCGCTCGCCGGCCGGCGCTTAAGCTCGTCCGGCGTCTCCTGGAGGGCCTTGACCTGCGCGTCCATCTGAGCCAGCATCTTGCGGTTCATGTCCTGCGACAGGCCGTCTTCGTAGTCCCTGCCGCGCTGCGTTCGGACCAGCAGATAGCGGTTCTTATGGTCGCCGGTCTTACCAGGCAGCCACCCGTCGTCGAAAAGGGTGGCGATATCGTTCAGGACATCACGCAGCGGCCGCGCGGGAGTGAAGAGGACGATCTTGTCGTTTGCTACGTAATCCTGAGCCTTCAGGTCGACGCGCGTCTTCTCGGAAAGGAGCGCCAGGAGGTCCCGTATCGGGATGCCCTCGGCGGAGATCGCAACCCTCTGGTTGCACCGCGACGCTCCTGGCCCATTACGGCAGACGCGCAAACGAGCAGGAGCTTGCGCGTGACTGCTTCACGTGCGGCACCGGGACGGAGAACTGGTACATCGCCCGTGCGCTCCGCAGACGCGGCGTCGAAACCGAAGTCCGGATCACGGCCGCGCAGCCGGCGAATCCGCCCTATCCGTCGATCGCCGGCACCGGCGCGGAGGGAGCGGGGCACTCTGTCGCAATTCTCTCCGAGCATGGCCGCTACCTGATAGGCGACCCCGTCGCGGGGCGGCGGCTGCTCACCCTCGACGCGCTGCGCAAGACATACAACCTGACCGGCTTTTTCCACGTGGCGCGGCCGTCGAAGGGAGCGCGCGGCTTGAGCGGGGCCTCGTCGTACCACCTTACCGGAGCGGTCAACGCGCCGCCCTACCGCTCATCCGTGCTCGGCGCGATGCGCGGGATCCACGTCTACACGCCGCCGGGCTACGATCCGAAACGCGCCCGGCCTTACCCGGTTCTCTATCTGCTGCATGGCGAGCCGGGCGACGACTCGAACTGGGTGCGGTGGGGAAATCTCCAGGCCACGCTGGACCGGCAAAACGCGGTAGGCGAGTGCGAGCCGTTCGTGGTTGTGATGCCGGACTGCGCGGTTCCGCGCCGACGCTCCGGCCCGCGCGGCTTCGAGCGCGAGCTGGTCCGGTCGGTCTTACCGTGGGCCGAGTCGCGTTATCACGTTCGGCGTGATTCGGCCGGCCGCGCGCTTGCCGGCTTTTCGATGGGCGGCTTCCAGTCGATTGCGGTCGGATTGAGCCGCCTGGACAAGTTCGCGTCGACAGTGGTGTTCAGCGCCGGGCTGCGGCCGGGCTTCGCATCCGAGGCGGACATCGCCTCAGCCGCGCGCGATCCGCTGGCGGTCCGCTCGCGGCTGAGGCTGCTGTACGTGCGGATAGGCCGGCGGGACTTCTTCCTGCCGGACGCGTGCCGGTTCCGCGGCTGGCTGGTCCGGCGGCACATCCCGTGCATCTACCAGGAGGTCGAGGGCGGCCACGAGTGGCCTGTCTGGCAGGGCTGCCTGGAGGATTTCACGCCCAGGCTCTTCCGTTAGCAGCCCACGCCGTCCCCCGCGGCAGGTGGCGCGGCCTACCGCGTGCCGAGCGACCTGGTCACTCGATCCAACCGTAGCTGCCGGTATCCTCTCAGTTTACGTTGCTCGCCCCGAAGCGCGTGCCGATCGTCCCCTGCCGCTTCACGTCAAGTCCAGCATCCGCGACGGGTGTATAATATCGTGCGCGCTTATCGATGGTATCCAGCGATGGCCGTGAGTGGTCCATCCGACAGGTTCGCTTGGAGGACCTCGCGCCGTGGCGGCCACGGACACGAAGGGAGTTGCAATGTCCCGAGCCACGTCCCTGGGACGGGTCCTGCACTACGCCTCGAATCTCTCGCAGACCGCCTATTGGTTCGACCGCAAGTTCATTCCCGCCCTCCAGCAGTTCGCACATGAGAATCGGGACCGCGAAGTGACGATACTCGATTTCGGCTGTGGGACGAAGCCCTACCAGCCCTTCGTGGGCGACGATCTGAAGGGCCGCTATATCGGACTCGACATCTATCCGGGCGAATGCGTCGATGTCGTCTATGACGGCAGCGTGATACCGTTTCCCGACGAGTCGATCGACCTCGTGTTTTCCCAGAGTGTGTTCGAGCACGTCGAGGATTTATCGTTCACGATGTCGGAGATATCCCGCGTGCTCAAGCGTTCCGGTGTCCTGCTGGCGGTGGTTCCGTTCACGAATCACCTGCACGGCACGCCGTACGATTTCCATCGACCCACGAGGTATGGCTGGGAATCGATGCTCAAACACCGATTCGGATCGGATTCGTCGATCCTGGTTGAGCCGGTGGACGGCAGGATGAACTGCATCGCGAACATGATTACCGCACAGATGAATCTAGCCGTGCTCGACGTACTTCGGTTCGCGCGGAACCGTGTGGCTGGACCCGGGCGCACGCATACGCCGGAATCGGGGGCTACCTCGCCGGAGAGCCATGCTACTGCAGGCATGCGGGCTGCCTACGTTCTCGCCGCGCTCAATCCTATCAACATCCTGCTCGGCGCCTCCTCCTGGATGCTCTCCGCGTTTCGAGTTCCTCGGCGCGTGGAAGGCGAGATCACGTCCGGATACTTCATCCGGGTGCAGAAAGCCGCTCCCGTTCCGGCGGATGGCGGACCGCCGTCCCCCGCGGCTTGATCCGCGCTCAATGCGGCCTGCTCCTTTCGAGCGTCCCGATCATGTCGTGTGGATTGCCGTTGTCCAGGAATTGTTCTGGAATCCCATCTGGCCGAGCAGGACGCCGCCTGCCTTCCGGACCAGCGCGTTGTATCGAAACTCGCCGCTGTTCGCGCCGGCATAGAGCTTGTCCGTCTTGAACCGCTCGCGAAACTCGTCGATCCCGCCTTTCCAGCCCGACCAGCGCTTCCGCACCTCTGGATCGGCGTAAACGAGCTCGTAAATCCCGTCCTCGTCGCCCGGCCGGAAGGGGCGGATGAGCAGACGTTCCGTCTCCAGCATGGAATCGGCTCCCGGCGATTGTTACATCCGCACGGTACTGTATCGCTGGAGCGGCGCGGGATGCTCAGACTGCAGCGCGGCGGCAGAAGGCGAGGGTTTCCGTTGTGCCGACAATTATAAACCCGGGCTGCGGTCGTCCGTGGATTGACTGGTTGCTTCGGGACGCGTCTGGACTACGCTTCGTCGCGCAGATCCGGCGTGAGCGTGATTCCGACCAGCAGTCCCTCGGGGCTGAGGAACCGGCTGACGGTCTGGCCCCACGGCTCCTTCTTATTCTTGACGAGCAGGCGATATCCGCGCGATTCGAGCTCCGCCGTGGCGGCCTCCACGCTCTCAACATCGAACTCGAGCCAGGCCTGAGCGGGAGGAATGTCGTCCGGCCACGAATTCTCGCCGAAACAGGATTCCGCCGCCTGCGAGAGCGGCCACAGCGCGAAGGTCTTCGCGCCCTTCAACTCCTCCGTATGGAGGTATTCGCCGCTCTCCTCCGTGAACGGGATTCTGAGAACGTCGCCATACAGTGCGCGGCTCGTCGCAACATCACGAACGATCGGACCAAAGCCCGCGATGAACAAGACCTTGATATTATCGAACTGCGCCATAGCGACTTCCTTTCATTCCGACGAGACAGTTCCGCTAATCGCGATGTGACTCCTGCCGTGCAGGGTTTCATCCAATGCCGCCGAATAGAGTCGCCCGGTGCGTTGACCGATGAAATCCCGATTGGAGGCGACAACGTGACGAGCCCATTGCAGGAGTTTCAGGCCGAGGCGGCCAGGAAGTGCGCCGCGAATCTGGAGGCCGCGCTGCTGCGGGTTCCGGAGGAGAAGCGCGCGTGGAGTCCGGCGGAGACGGCCCGGACTGCGCTCGACCAGGTCGCGGAGTGCGCGATTCTTAACGGCAGCACGGCGGACCTGATTGAGAGTCGCGTCTGGCCTGCCGCCAGCAACGACTTCGAGGCCTACCGGCGGCGCAAGGAGGAGCTGGCCCGCGACTGGAGCGCGGTCAAGGCGATGCTGGACGCGAATACGGAGCGCATGACGGCTGCTATCCGCGCGGTGCCAGACGCGGACCTGGGAGTCCAGATAGAGATGCCGTGGGGGCCGATGACTCTCGCCGAGATCATCGCCTATCCGCAGTGGAACATGACCTACCACGAAGGTCAGATCAACTACATCGCATCCATCCTCGGCTGCCTCGATTAGGCCGCGCCCGCGAACGGGACCGGATTCACGCCCATGATCGCGCCGGACGCCACAATTGGGCCTTACACGCTGCTGCGCTCGCTCGGCCGCGGAGCCTTCGGCGAGGTGTGGCTCGCCGAGCGCCGGTCCTCGCTGCTCACCACGCGCGTCGCGCTCAAGCTGCCCATTCTCGCCGCCGCCGACATCGAGCAGATCCGCCGGGAGGCGCAGGTTTGGCTCCAGGCGAGCGGCCATCCGAACATCGTGCCGGTGCTCGATGCCGAGGTGTACGACGGGCAGGTCGTTATCGCGTCGGAGTATATCGCGGGCGGGACGCTGACGGCCTGGCTGGCAAAGCACGGCGGCGCGGCGCCGTCCGTCGACGCGGCGGCGTCCAAAACAGCGGCGATCCTCTCAGGCCTCGACTATCTGCACCGCGCCGGCCTGGTTCACCGCGACCTGAAGCCGGACAACGTGCTGCTCCAGGATGGGGCGCCCCGCCTCGCCGACTTCGGCCTCGCCCGCTTCGCGCATGCAGTGTCGCCCGCCGAGAGCATCGCCGGCACGCCGCGGTACATGGCGCCGGAGGCCTTCATGGGCGAGTTCTCGGCGGCGTCGGACCTCTGGTCGGCGGGCGTCCTCTTCTACGAGATGCTCGCCGGCGCGCTGCCCTTCCCGCAGACAGACATAATGGACCTGCTGCTGGCGACCCAATCCACAGAGCCGGCCGCACTGCCCGGCGGCATGCCTGAGCGTTTCCGCATCCTGGTGACCCGGCTTCTCGCGAAGTCGCCGGCGGACCGTTTCAGCTCGGCCGCGGAGGCCCTGGCGGAGCTGACGGCGCCCGTCGCGCAGATCGCCGTCGCGGTCCCGGCGGCCGGTATAGCGGAGGCTGCCGGGCACAACCTGCCGGCCGAGCCGACCTCTTTTATCGGCCGCGAGCGCGAGCTGGGAGAGATTCGCGGGCTGCTGGACAACGCGCGCCTGCTGACGCTTACGGGCTCCGGGGGCTGCGGTAAGACGCGGCTCGCCCTCCAGACGGCTCGCAGCGCGCTTGCCAACTATCCGGATGGGGTCTGGTTTGTCGAGCTGGCGGCGCTTACCGATCCCGACCTCGTTCCGCAGACGGTGGCGAACACGCTCTCCGTGGCCGAAACTCCGGGCGAGCCGCTCATCCGCACGCTCGTCTCCGCGCTGCGCTCAAGGCGCTTGCTGATACTCCTCGATAACTGCGAGCACCTGCTTTCGACCTGCTCCGTGCTTGCGGACGCGCTTCTGCGCGCCTGCCCGGATGTGCGGATCCTCGCCAGCAGCCGCGAGCCGATGAACATCGCCGGAGAGCAGGCGTACCGCGTTCCGTCCCTCGCGCTGCCGGAGCAGGACGCGATCACGGACGCCGATGCGATCCAGCAGTACGCCGGCGTTCGCCTATTTGTCGAGCGCGCCCGCGCCGCCGCGCCGGACTTCCGCGTGACTCCGGATAACGCGCAGGCGCTCGCCGGAATATGCCGCCGGCTCGACGGGATTCCGCTCGCGATCGAGCTGGCCGCCGCGCGCACGCGCTCGCTCAGCGTGGAGCAGATCGCGGACAAACTGTACGACAGATTTCGCATGCTTACGGGTGGAAACCGCTCTGCGCTGCCCCGCCAGCAGACGCTTCGATCGCTCATCGACTGGTCCTACGACCTGTTGACCGGGCTGGAGCGCGCGCTCCTGCGTCGGCTGTCCGTCTTCTCCGGCGGCTGGACGCTCGAAGCGGCAGAGGCGGTTTGCTCGGGGCCTTCGGCCGCCCTGAACTCGGCGGACCGGCCGGATGCACCCGGCAGGGCCGGGTCGGCGCGTTCAGCGGGATCCGCCGGAGGAGTCGAGCATGCCGCGGAGTTCGCCGCGGCTGCAGACGCCGAAGCGATCGAGGATTGGGAGGTGCTGGACCTGCTGGCCGCTCTCGGCGACAAATCCCTCGTCGTCGCGGAGAGCGCGGGCCGCGAAACGCGCTACCGCCTGCTAGAGACGGTGCGCCAGTATGCCGCCGATCGGGCCGCGGAGTCCGGTGAGTCGGCGGCCCTGCGCGCGGCGCACCGCGACAACTACATCTCTCTTGCGGAGGAGGCAGAGCCGCACTTCACGCGGCCGGAACAGGGCGAGTGGCTCGCGCGGCTGGATGTCGAGCACGATAACCTGCGCGCCGCCCTGGATTGGTGCGCGCGCGATCCCGCAGGCGTAGAGCCGGCCCTGCGGCTGACGGGTGCATTGTGGCGCTTCTGGCACACCTTTGGCCACCTGCGGGAGGGACGCGAGCAGCTTGCCCGCGCGCTGGAGCGCACGAGCGATGCGGTCCGCACAGCGGCGCGGGCCAAGGTGCTCAACGGTCTCGCGCTTCTCACGTGGCTGCAGGGCGATGGAGCGGCGGCGCGCGCGCTCTACGAACAGAGCGTGGCAATCGGACGCGAGCTGGGCGATCGGGTCAGTATTGCGGCATCGCTTATCGGCCTGGGCCTTGTGATGCTGCACGAGGCCGAATTCGAGCGGGCCGAATCGCTGTTCGGCGAAACCTGCACGCTGTGCGCGGAGATCGGCGACAGGTGGGGGCTGGGCATGTCGCTGAACAACCTGGGCCTCATCGCCTCGGCGCACGGCGACCTGGCAAGGGCCCGGACGCTGCACGAGTCGAGCCTGGCGGTGCGGCGCGAGATGGAGGATCGGTGGGGCGAGGGGATGTCGCTCAACAACCTGGGAACCCTCACCGCGCAGGAGGGTGATTTCGCCGCGGCGCGCGTCTATCTGGCGGAGAGCCTGGGTATTCGGCGCACGATCCGGGACCGCGCCGGGATAGCCTACAGCCTGGAGGGGCTCGCCGTTCTCGCCGCACGCGAGGGATGCCTCGATCGCGCGGTCTGCCTGCTGGGCGCCGAGGAGGCCCTCAGCAAGACGATGGGCGCACCGCTGGCTGCCTCCGTCGACGTGGAGCACGGCCGCCTGCTGGAGCAGATACGCAGGGCCGCGGCAAGACCGGAGCTCGCCGCGGCGTGGCGGCGCGGCCTGGCCATGACACTCGACCAGGCGATCGAATTCGCCCTGGCCGAATGATGCGACCGGCATGCCGTTAAGGGCCGGCTGGGCCTGCACCGCGCGTTAAGGCACGCGGCGAGTCCGCCCGTCGGCATCGCCAGCCTATTTCTCGTAGACGTTGTTCGTCTCGTCGCTCTCAACAACGGCGTTGGTGTTGTCGACCCAGGCGAGGAAGTTGCCATCCATCACGTCGTAGCCCTGCGCATCGACCTGCACCCACACCGACTGGCCCGCTGCCAGCCCTTGCGTGAAGAAGAAGAACTCCTGCTGGTTGCCGTAGCCCTGGCCCCATTCGGTGAACATCTCGAACGGGCCCGCGCCGCCTGTCCCCTGGTTGGTGATCTGCACCCAGAGCCGGTCCGGGACGTACTGGAAAGTAAGCCGGTTGAAAACAGGCGTGACCTGCGTGATCGTCAGGTCCGGCAGGCGAGGAATCTGGCCGCCGGAGCCGCCGCCCCCGATCGAGGCGACTGTTGGGACCGCGAGGGCGCACAGGATGCCAAGGCACGCCGCGGCGCGCGCCCCGAAGGAAAACACTCGGTTGATCAACTCGGAACTCCTTCTCAATCCAGGCCGGCGCCATCTCAGGGCCGGCCGAGGTTCACGGCCATTTCCGTGAGCGACTGCCGCGCGGAGCGGCCGATCGCAATGAAAAGAGTATGTCCGGGCACTGTGGTCGAAAACGTGGCAAAATTCTCCAGCAGTACGTGGACGCGAAGCCATATTGCGTCCACGGTTGTAACACACGCTCAGACAGACGCCGGGCGCCTCTCCGGAGATTCGCCAACCAGTCGTACCGCCGAATCGGCCGCGAGATACTTGTGCGACGCGGCGACAAGGAGTACAATAGGCGCATGAAAAACGAGGCCATCATTACGATTGAACCCGGTAAGCGGGGCGGAAGACCGTGCATCCGCGGGATGCGAATCACTGTCTATGACGTCCTCTCCTATCTGGCCGCAGGAATGACAATCGAGGAAATACTCGACGATTTTCCGTACCTGACCAAGGAGGATATCTTGGCGGTTTTGAGCTTCGCCGCGGATCGAGAAGGCCACACGCTTGCCGCATGAAGCTGCTTTTTGATCAGAATCTCTCACCGCGGCTTGTTACGCGGCTCACCGATGCTTTTCCAGGCTCTGCCCACGTACACGATCTCGGCCTCGACGCGGCGGAAGATGTCGATGTTTGGCGGTACGCACGCGATAACGGCTACGTAATCGTCACGAAGGACTCGGACTTTGGTGACATGAGTACGTTGCGGGGTTTTCCGCCGCACGTCGTCTGGCTCCGCACAGGCAACTGTACTACCCGTCGGATCGAAGAGCTCTTACGCGCAAACAAAAACAGCATTGAGCGTATGAATGATGAGGCCAACATCGGAATCGTCTCTTTATTCTGAATAGACGACATTCACGCGTGCACTGCGAGCGAGGCCTCCGGTGGCAGCCTGCTGCTATGGGCTGCGTACCGCCGAATCTGCATCACGATTTGAACCAAGCGCCTCCCGCAGTTCACCTATCGCATCGCCAAGCGTC
>DATGJU010000087.1:0-11131 GCA_035295045.1 Chthonomonadaceae bacterium | reverse complement strand
CACCAGCTACCGACCGCCGCCGAGGCGATGGCCGGGCCTTCAGTGGAAGCGGGTCGAGAGCGGACTGGGCCACGCCGGCCGACGCGTGTCCGGGCGACCTACCGGCACCCGCCTGGGTCGTCCGGAGCTCGCGCCGGCGAGCCGGCACGGCCCTGGCGGGCTCTGTCGGCGTACACGGTCTGCAGCGGTGGATCATTCGGCAGTCGCGCCGGCACTCAGGAGCAGGGACACTATGTCGGCCCGATTCTTCTTTCTGGCCCAGTAGAGGGCGGAGTGGCCGCGGGGCGAGACAGCATTCACCTTTGCGCCCCTCGCGAGGAGCAGGCGCACGCAGTTCACGTCGCCCGCGCTCGCCGCCAGATCCAACGGCCGCCGCTTCGACCGTGTCTCGAAGTTGGGATCGGCGCCCCAGTCCAGCAAAAGCTTGACGGCGGAGGGCGCGTGAACGACCGCCTGCGTCAGCGCCGACTCGCCTCCCGCGTCCTCCCCGTCTACGTTTGCACCCAGCCGAAGAAGCGCTGGAAACAGGTCGGTGCGCCGCACTTGAGCGGCGGCCGCGAGGATCGAGTCACGATCAGGGCCGAGAGTCGCTCCGCGGCTACGCAGCAGCGGGACGCACGCAGGAGCGTAACATGCGGCCGTCGCCAGCGGCGAGACCGGCGCCAGTTGGTCCGGGCCATAAGCGGACTTGCTTGGTGCGACGCTTACGTAGGAGCGGATCCCACTCGGCGGCGAGGGATTGACCGTCGCGCCGCGCCTCAGGAATTCGGGAATCAGCTCCAGCCTGCGGGCACGTATCGCAGCTTTCAGGGGCGCTCCCGCGCCACCGCTCATGTCCCGGCTGCGCCTGAGCAGATCCGTCAGTATTTCAGGCATCCACTCAATTGCTTCCGCTATTGCGCAGTCGCCGGCGGCCCTGGGCGGCAACGAATCGGGGTTAGCGCCGTGGGCCAGTAACAGTCTCGCAACTTCGGCGTTGCGGTACTCCGGCGCCGTTCCGTTCTGCAACGGCGACGTGGATCTACGCTCTGCGCCATAGATCGCCGTGAGGAGCGGAGTGGAGTAGTCCGTGCCGGCATTTGGATTCGCGCCGTGCTGCAGCAGCGCCCGCGCGGCGGTCAGATCGCCGCGCAGGGCCGACGACATCAGAGGCGAATAGCTGCGGTACGGCATTCCATAGTTCGGGTCGGCGCCCCGAGCCAGCAGCACCGTCATCATTCTGAGATCGCCCGACGCAGCGGCGGCGCCGAGCGCGGTGGCGCCCCCGGGACTTGGCTTGTCCGCGGGCGTGCCGGCATCGAGCTGCCGCGTGACCTCCGCGAGGTCGCCGACGATCGCGGCCTGCACCAGCGTTAGGCGCGCTCCACGACTGCGCAGCAGCGCGACCAAAGGACGAAGCGCGGCGGTCCCATTGCTCGAATAGGCGATGAACGAGCCATCGGGCGAAACCGGAATCGCCGGATCGACGCCGCGGTCGAGCAGAGCCCGGACCGTCTCCTGCTCGCCATAAGCGAATGCAGTCTGCAGATAGCCCCGGCCAATCGATTTCTGGGGACCGAGGTCGAGGCCGTGCCGGACGAGCATGCTATCGATTGCGTCACTGCTCGCGGAGCTCAAGGTGGTCGACGCCGAGAGCGGCCCGTGTCCGCCGCGAGCCTCGACGAGACTGGTCGGGTCCGCGCCCCAGTCGAGCAGCCGCTTGACGGCCGCCACGTTCGATGACTGCACCGCCTCCGCGAGCGCACTGTTCAGGCGGCCGATAACGGCGAGTCGGGCTGCATACGCGGCTGCGGCGAGCGCGGCTACGGCCATTGCGACACGGTTCGGGCGGACGTTGGGCATCGTGCGGTCCCATGACGAATTCAGCAGGGCGGATGTTCGGGCGCGCGCCGGGGGGAGTGGCAGCACGTCCTCGTCGTGAATGGTTTGACCGGTACATTGTAGAACATTCAAGCGGACGATTCGATTCGTGCTGCGACTGCAGAAGATAGTCCAAGGCACGGTCCATCGGAACCGGACGGGAGCGGAAATCGAGAAGACCGTTGGAATTCACAGACACAAATAGCCACGTCACGTCTCGCACTCCTCGCGTGGGCCGGCTTCGCAGGGCCGGCCGACGGTTGCTGGCGCTCGCCGCGCTAGGCGTGCTCGCTACGATTGGCATAGCAGCGTGGCGGATGGCGGACCGCGAGCCGCGCCTCCTCGACCGGGCAACCGTGATCGCCGATACGAGCGACTGGGACTCGATGCGTCAGGAGTACTACTGGTGGATCACCGATGATCGGCTCCTCTTCACCCGCGGAAACCCCCGACAGAGCTGGCAGACTGGTTACACCTTATACGATATGGACGCGCGATTAGGGCGCGAACGCTACCTGAATGCGGCATCCAATGCTACCGACGTATCATTTGGGCACGGTTCGGAGATGGAGGTCTCGCCCGATGGAAAACGACTGTTCTGGACGGACGACGATCGCGGCTATTTCTATACGTGCGATCTAAATGATGGGGGCCCAGTCCGGTATGTCAGATCGAACGAAAGCCAGATCCATTGGATGGCGGACAGCGAACACCTTTACGAGGCTGTGTTCGACGAAGCGTTGCACCGCTTTGTCGACGGGCGCATTTTCTGGGTGCGAGGCGACCACAGACCGAGAAGAGTTGGATTGCCGGCGTCATCGCCAGTCGCTGGCGCCCGGTATACGGTTACGCGCAACGACCAGCTTGTTACGATCGACTGGACTGGCCTGACCACCAATTCAACCGCCGCTTCAACAGAGGTCTATGCAGCTCCAATTGGTCCAAATGCAGGTAAGGGCACCGGTTCGGCGTCGCCTTGGCCTTTCCGGCCCTGATCGACGAAGCTGTCGTTTCGCCGTCTGGCGGGCGGATTGCCTTTGCGCTGGTGCGGGCGCCGTCGCCGCCGAATCCCGTTGTTGCCTGGGTCGAAAAGCGGCTCCCAGGACTGAATCCGCGTGCAACAGTGTTGGCGAGCCTATGGGTCAGCCGCATCAATGGCGGCGATATGCGCGAGATCGGGTCGATGCCAGTATTGTGTGGTGACGAGGGCCGCGAAGGCGGAATAGTCGTGGCATTGTTAATCGATGGGAGCTTCGTTTCGTCCAAGGAGGCTCCGAATGACATTGACCTGGTTGCCGTCCTCCGCGCAGACCACGATATTGGAGGAGACCTGCGACCATTTCAATACATGGCAATACCGCATAGGTCCGTGAAGCGCCGATACGATTTTGACCTGTTCGCAGCGCGCGACGGTGCGGTAGAATATGGGGAATTCGTCGAGTTCTTCCAGCAAGTGCGTGGCGAGCTGCCATTGCGAGTGGGCGTTGTGAGGATTGAGCGATGATAGCTAACGACCAACAGATGCAGCAGACGATCGAGCAGATGGGGCGGATGTGCCGTGCCCCTGGAAGTTCTGCGGTCTGATATGTTGCCGCGGAGCAGACGGCAATTTGTGATTATGGCGGAGGGACCGCTCGCGCAGTTGCGCTCGCTCGAACAGGAAATCAGCGGATACGTCGAAAGTGAAATCGAGAGCAGCGACGAGGTTGAGCTGAAGATTGTGACAGCCGATATTACGTAGTAATTAGTATGTGCATGCATCGCAGCAACAATCCGGCCGGACGGGCGCAACACAGCGTTCGTATTGGACGGATGGGGGCTGGGTGCGAACCCACAACAGGGCGATGTCAACATCCCCGCGCAACGGAGCGATAGCTCACGGATGCGCTGCTCGCCCAGAGGAGACAATCCCATGTTTCAGCAGCCCCTTCCTATGGAGCTCACCCGGCTCACGCCTGAGGAGACGGATGCCCGAATCGCGCATGCGCGCCGGTGCCTGGGCGACGACCTCATGATCCTGGGGCACCACTACCAGCGGGACGAGATTATCAAGTGGGCCGACTTCCGCGGCGACAGTCTGCGCCTTTCGCAGATCGCCGGAGAGCATCCGGAGGTTCCCTACATCATCTTCTGCGGCGTTCACTTCATGGCCGAATCGGCCGATATCCTCACCAACGACGATCAGACCGTGATCCTTCCCAACATGAGCGCGGGCTGCTCGATGGCCGACATGGCCTCGATCGGCCAGGTAGAGGACTGCTGGGAGGACCTGCAGAGCGCGACCGACACATCCCGTATCGTTCCGATCACCTACGTCAACTCGACGGCGGCGATCAAGGCGTTCGTCGGGCGCCACGGGGGGTCGGCATGCACCTCGTCGAATGCCCGGAAGGTCGTGCAGTGGGCGCTGGACCGCGGCGAAAAGCTGATCTTCTTCCCGGACCAGCACCTCGGCCGAAACACCGCGGCCGCCCTCGGCCTCGACCCGGAGCGCGACATGCTGGTGTGGGACCCGAACAAGCCCTTCGGCGGCGTCTCACCCGAAGAGGTGCGCGCCAGACGAGTCCTGCTGTGGAAGGGCCACTGCTCGGTGCACGCCCGATTCACCGTGGCGCAGATCGAGGCGGCGCGGGCCGCGCATCCCGGCGTGCAGATCATGGTTCACCCCGAGTGCTCGCTCGAGGTGGTGCGCGCCGCGGACCTGAATGGCTCGACGGAGGCCATCATCCGGACGATTGAGAGCGCTCCCAGAGGCTCGGTATGGGGCGTCGGCACCGAGGTCAACCTCGTGAGCCGCCTCGCCCACGAGCACCCGGACAAGACGATCTTTTGCCTGGACCCTGTCGTCTGCCCCTGCTCCACCATGTACCGCATCCACCCCCACTATCTGCTGTGGACGATGGAGAGCCTGGAGGCCGGCGCCATTGTGAACCAGGTCCGCGTAAAGCCAGAAGTCGCCGCCAACGCGCGCGTGGCGCTGAGGAACATGCTGGAGATGCGGTAGCTGGGAGTCGGCAGCTGGTAGCCGGCAGATGCATTCGCCGACTACCAGCTACCCGCTACTGCTCAACGTGCAGCGTGGTCTCGCGCTGATAGTCGGCGCTGCCGGGGGCGGAGCCGCGGGGCTTGCGAACGTGCTTCTTGAGCGTGTAGTCGACGGGCACGAGCGCGGAGTGCTTCTGGCCGCTGTGGCGGGCGCAAAGAGCGGCGGCGGCCTCGATGACGGCGCGAGGAACCGCTTCCGGCCGGCCGTGGGTCTTGACGAGCACATGCGCGCTCGCGGCGGCGCGGACGTGGAACCAGAGGTCGTTTGGGGAGGCGAGCCGTGTCGTCAGGTAGTCGTTGGCGGTCGCAGATTCTCCCACCAGGATCTGGTAGCCCTCCGGCGTGGTGACGCGCCGAATCTTATGGCCCTGCAGGTCCGGGCCGGCATCGGCGGCCTCGGCGTCCGGCCGATCGGACAGGAGTCCGCGACCTCGCAGGTCTTCGCGCAGATTGCGGATTCGGGCGACTCTGTCGCCGGCCTGCTCCGTGCCGCCGTCCTCGCCGCCCAATGGACCGCGTGGCGCGCCGGTGGCCTCGCGGACGATGGACTCTAGCTCGGCGAGCGCGGCGTCGAGGGCGGCGAGCTGCGCGGCCGTCCCCCCGAGTCGCGCCTCCGCGACTTCGGAGCAGTCCCGTGCCTTACGGTAGCGCCGAAAGATCGCATCGAGGTTCTCTTGCGGCGAAATCTTAGGATCGAGGACGATTTCGCGGTCCCGCAGCTCCGGGTCGAAATAGTCCTGCACGGTTACGGAAGCGGCTCCCGGCGCCACCATCCAGAGGCTGGCCCGAAGCAGCTCGCCCGCCTGCCGATAGGCGTCGGCGCGGCCGGCCTCGCGCATTGTCTTCTCCGCGGCCTCACGCTGGCGCTGCAGCCGTTTCCGCTCGCGCTGGATTTGGCCGCGCAACTCTGCGGCGGCGGTCGTAAGCTCGCTGTCCGCGATCGCGTCGCGATAGGCGGCGTCCAGAGCGGCGTTCAGGTCGACAACCTGCTCCTGCGCCGGCGCGGGGATCTGCGCTGCCGGCAAAGGATATGCGCCGATCACGCGTCCGCCGCTCCGAATGGCGACCGGCCGGAAATCACCGGTCGCTGCCGCGCCGAATGTGCCGGCCCAGGCCGCGGCGAACCGCTGCGGACCACTGCCCCGGCTGGCGCGGGCCGCCACGGCGATGCTCTGCGCAAGGAACGGCGACATGCCCTGAACACGCTCCATGAGCCGGCGAGCGACTTCGGCCGCGTCGGCTGCCATTGCGGCGTGATCCGACGCAGCGCCGCCCGCGAGGTCAGAAAGCCGCCCGTTGTCCGAGTGTTCCGCTGTCGCGGCGGCCGGCTGCGAAGAGTGCTCCGGCAGCGGGTCAGGAAACAGCTCGGCGGCCAGCAGCCACTGTGTCGCGGGCGCGAACGGGTCCAGCCTTTCGCCCTGGCCGGGCGGCGGCGCGTACGGCACGCCTGGAAGAACCTCGCGGACGCGGTTGACGCGGCGCGATATGCGCTTCGCGGCATCCAGAACGACTCCGTCCGGCGACAGCAGGATGAGATTGCTGTGCTTGCCCATCATCTCGACGACGAGGACCGGTCCGCCCGACGCAGCGTCACCGCCGCGCGACCCGATCTCGATCTCCAGGATCCGGTCGAAATCGACCTGGCGGACATCCGCGACGAATCGTCCCTCGCAGTGCTTGCGTACGGCCATGCAGAATGCCGGAGGCGTCGCAGCGTTCGACGACTTCTGATCGGTAAGGTGGGCGCGCGCGAACCGTGCGTCGCAGGATAGCGCTAGGATGCGCGTGCGACCGTGGCAGCGGATTATCAGCCGAAGCTCGGTCGGCGCAGGCTGGCGCACGTCCTGAACCTGGCCGCCGATCAGGGCGGCGCGAAGCTCGCCCACGACGGCGCGCAGGGTAAGACTGTCGTATGGCGGCCTCTGCGGGGGCGAATCGCGCGGTTCGATCATACTGGGGATTATACCGGGAGACGCTCTTGCTTAACACCATTCTTGCTCTTTGCTTGGCGCTGAGCCAGACCGGGTTGCCGGAAGCCGTCGTGCGCGTCGATCCCGACAGGGTCGTCAACCGCGTCTCGCCCTGGATGTACGGGTCCTGCATCGAGGACGTGAACCACGAGATATACGGCGGCCTGTACGCGCAGATGATATTCGGCGAAAGCTTCGAGGAGCCGCCGCCCGCCGTGTCGCCCCTTGCGGGATGGAGCCTGTTCGGAGGCCGGTGGAGCGTCGAGGGCGGCGCGTGCCACGTCGAGCCGGACGCCGGCGCCAAGCTCGTCCGCGATACGCCGCAGTTCGCCGACGGCGTGGTAGAGTGCGAGGTTCGCCTGGACGACGATCGGGGAGACAACTCCGGTCTCATCCTGCGCGTCCGCGATCCTCGGACCGGCGCGGACAGCTGGATCGGCTACGAGGTGAGCATAAGCGCCCGGAGCCACTCCGTGATTCTCGGCCGCCATCAGAACGACTGGAAGCCGCTCCGCTCCGCGCCGGCCAGTGTTCGGGCGGGGGAGTGGCATCGACTGCGAGTCGCGCTGGACGGTCCGCTGCTTCGCGTCTGGCTCGATGACGATCCGGCGCCGCGACCGCGAATAGAGTTCCGGGACGCCTCCGAGCCCCTCGCCGCGGGCAGCGTCGGCATCCGGACCTGGAACTCGCGCGCTTCGTTCCGCAATCTGATCGTGCGTACCGGCGGGCGGGAAGTGACCGACGCGCTAAGCCGGCCCGCCGCGGCCCCCGCGATGGACGCCGTGAGCGGCATGTGGACGGGCTACCGCACCGGCGCGGCCGCAGGCCATTTCGGCTGGGAGGCCGACGATCCATTCAACTCGCTCCATTCCCAACAGATCGCGCATGCCGGCGGCTCGGGTACCGTCGGTATCTTCAATCTCGGACTGAACCGATGGGGGCTCTCGGTGCGCGCGGGCGCCCGTTATGCGGGACGGCTGTATGTGCGCCGGCACGCGGGCGATTCCGGGCAGGCGGCTGGCCTTACCGTAGCATTACAGAGCCGGGACGGGACGGTCACATACGCTCGGGCAAGCCTCAAGCCGGCCGGCCGATCCTGGGAGCGCCGGGCGTTCTCGCTGATCTCGAATGCGGACGATCCCCATGCGCGCTTCGCGATCTTTCTGGAGAGGCCGGGCGCCGCAGTCGTGGATCAGGTCGCGCTGATGCCGACCGGGAGGGATCTGTTCCACGGCCTGCCGGTTCGGGCGGACATCGGAAACGCGATGCAGTCCGAGGGCCTGACGTTCCTCCGTTACGGCGGATCCATGGTAAACGCGCCAGGGTACCGATGGAAGTCCATGGTTGGAGACCCGGATCGACGGCCGCAGTACGCCGGAACGTGGTATCCCTGCTCCATCAACGGATTTGGCATCGAGGAGTTCGTGAGGTTTTGCGAATCCGCGCACATCGAGCCGGCGTTCGCGATCAATATCGAAGAGACGACTCAGGACGCAGCCGACCTGGTCTCGTACCTGAACGGACCCGTGTCGTCCGAATGGGGCCGGCGGCGCGCGCAGAACGGTCATTCCGCACCTTACGGCGTCAAGTTCATCGAGATCGGAAATGAAGAGGCCACCAACGAGCACTACCTGGAGCGGTTCAAGGCCCTGGAGGCCGCAATCCGCCACGCCGATCCTGCGCTGCAGCTCGTGATCGGGGCGTGGTGGGAGCCGGACAATCCGGTATCGCGCCGAATCGTGGAGCAGCTGGAGGGGAAGGCGGCGCTTTGGGACGTTCACGTGGGCGGCGATAGTCTTAACGATGGGCGCGCCGTCGATGCGCTCTTTACGCGAATGGAGCGGCTCGTCCGGCAGTGGGCGCCAGGCACCGCGCTCAAGGCGTGCGTCTTCGAGGAGAATGGCGGGAGACACGACCTCCAGCGTGCGCTCGGCCATGCGCTCATCCTGAACGCGACGGAGCGGCACGGCGATTTCGTGGTCATGGACTGCCCCGCGAACTGTCTCCAGCCGCTGGGACAGAACGACAATGGCTGGGACCAGGGCCAGATATTCTTCACGTCGGACCGGGTCTGGGGGATGCCACCGTACTACGCCGAGCAGATGGCTGCCCGTAACCATCTACTGCTGCGCGTACAAAGCAGCGTCGAAGGTGCGGCCGATCTGGACGTGACCGCGACTCGCAGCGAAGACGGACGAACGCTGGCGCTGAAGGTCGTCAATGCAGGCGCCCGGCCCGTCGCGGCGGCGCTGCGGCTCGGAGCATTCTCGCGGCCGGCTACTACCGGACAGGTGTGGACGATCTCCGGCGACTTGACGGGCGTAAACGACGCGGCGCACCCGGAAGCCATCTGCTGGAAGCAATCCCCGGTCCGGCTCGGAGTTGAAACGGCGCCCGTCGTCTTCCCTGCGGCGTCCTACACGATCTTACGCCTTCGACGGGTCGGCCGGTCCCCGGCTCGCTGACCGGAGATGGGCCTGACGGCCGTCCCGGCAGCCAGGCGAATGGTGCGCGCTGGAAGGGATTCCGGCGCGCGATACGGAAATCGTCTGGCCGGAGATCGGCGGGCCGCTGCGCCCGTCCTTTCGATGCGGTTCGTGCGGAGTGAGCGCGAGACGTTGGGAGGCCGACATGGATTGGACGGGCCGGGCGGCGGTCGTAACGGGCGCGGCCTCGGGGATCGGCGCGGCGGTCGCGATGGAGTTCGCGCGGCGCGGCGCGGCCGTTGGTCTGATCGATGTCGACGACCATCGTGGCCACGCCCAGGAGGAGCGAATCCGCGCTGATGGCGGCCGTGCAGTGTTCGCGCGCGCCGACGTAAGCGATGGCGAAGCGTGCCGCGAGGCGGTCGACCGGGTCGCGGAGGCGCTCGGCCGCATCGACTACCTGGTCAACAATGCCGCCAGCTTCCTCTCAAAGGGTCTGGACGCGACGACGGAGGACTGGGAGCGCGCGCTCGGCGTGAATGTTCGCGGTTACGCCCAGATCGCCGCCGCCTGCTTTCCGCACATGTCCCGAACCGGAGGCGGCGCGATCGTCAATGTTTCGAGCATCTCCGGCCATATCGCGCAGCCGAGCCGATGGACCTATAACGCGTGCAAGGGTGCAATTCTGTCGATGACGCGCTGTATGGCGCTGGACATGGCCGCAAACGGAATTCGCGTCAACTCGGTGAGCCCGGGCTGGACCTGGACGCCGGAAGTGGCAAAGGCCGCGGTCGGCGGTCGCGATCGCTGGGAGCCGCTCTGGGGGCGCTTCAGCATGCTCCGGCGGCTCGCGGAAGCCGAGGAGGTCGCCCGACCGATCCTCTTTCTCTGCAGCGACGACGCCAGCTTCATAACGGGCGCGGACCTGCCCGTTGATGGCGGCTATCTCGCCCTCGGCCCAGAGCGCGACGGCATCGATTCGGTGTTCGAGGGCACGCGGTGAGAATGTGATGGGGACAAAGCTGACGTGCTGAGGTGTCACACATCGCCTCATCACCCTATCGCCTTGAGCTCCACGCCAGGAAGGGCAATGCGGTGACGGAAGAGCTATATGCCGTTCGTACTCGCGCGGCGGGGCCGTCGGGCGAGCTGCCGCTGACGCCGGAGATGTTGATCGAGAGGCCGAGCGGCGATATATTCGCGCTCTCGCAGAACGCCGGTATGGGCTGGGACCCGAAGCAGCTCCGGCGGCGAGAGTTCCTCATCCTTAGCACGCAAGGCGGCATCCGCCGGCCGGACGGCACGCCGGTCGCCCTGGGCTATCATACGGGCCATTGGGAGGTCGGCCTGCTGATGGAGGCCGCGGCCGAGGAGCTGGCGCGCCTGGGATGCCTTCCGTTCGCCGGCTACTGCTCGGACCCGTGCGACGGCCGCTCGCAGGGCACCATCGCGATGATGGACTCCCTGCCCTACCGCAACGATGCGGCGATCGTCTTCCGCAGGCTGATCCGCAGCCTGCCGAACCGTCGCGGCGTGCTAGGTGTCGCCACGTGCGACAAGGGCCTTCCGGCAATGATGATCGCCCTGGCGGCAATGGGCGGCCTGCCCTGCGTCCTGGTCCCCGGCGGTGTCACGCTGCCGCCGGAGCACGGGGAGGACGCCGGCAAGATCCAGAGCGTTGGAGCGCGGTTCGCGCACGGGGTAATCTCGCTCAAGGAGGCCGCGGAGCTCGGGTGCCGTGCGTGCGCCACACCGGGCGGCGGCTGCCAGTTCTTTGGCACGGCGGCGACTGCGCAGGTCGTCGGCGAGGCGCTCGGCCTCTCGCTCCCC
>DATGJU010000086.1:0-9046 GCA_035295045.1 Chthonomonadaceae bacterium | reverse complement strand
ACGGCCGCGTACCAGCCGGTATCCACGAGCGTGCGCCGGCCGATAAGGAAGCTGGCGCTGTCGGCGCCCGCGTCCGGCAGGACGGCCCGGGTTCCGAGGAAGGTCACGGTCAGGGGATCGCTGGAAGGTTGTGAGCTCATTTCGCGCCTATCGTGATGCGGCTCGCCGGGCTCCCGGCCGTTTCGGGGCGCGGACCGGATCGCGGTTCGCCGGCGCATTGCGCCCAGGGGCCGCACGTGCGGGATGGCAGTCCGGAGCCTGTTTCGACGGACCGGCGGCGATTCCTGTCGCCAGGAGATTCTGTAGCCGTGCGATCGAACGCGCCGTAGTATCGATCATGCGCTCAACGAGTTTCAGAGTCGGCGACGCCGCCACGAAGCGAAGCGGGGACCGGTACTGCCGGCGCGCGCGGCTCCTCGCCCTGAGCGGGCGGACAGACGAAGCGCGGGCGATGCTGCGGCCACTCCTCGCTTCGAACCCGCCGAATCGGACCGCGCTCGCCCTGCTGGCGCGTATCGAGGCGCGGGCACGATCTCGAAGAGCGCGCTTCTCGCTGCTCCCGCGCGGCTGGGCGTTAAGAGCGCGGCGGTGCGCCGAATTCGGCCCGCTCTGGGCGCGGCGCCGGCTCGCGAGGCGTCGCCGTCGGATCCGGGCCTGGGCGCGCTGGATCGTGGACGAATGGAGGTGCGTGCACATCTGGGCTGCCGATCGTGGGTGGCGCGAGCTGCCCTCCGCCATTTCACACGCCGCCGGCGAAGTCCGCGCGTTCGCCGCCGACATGTGGCGCGATTGGGTCGCCGGGCCCGCGATACGGGAATCGCGCCGCCGCTGCCGGCATTACCTGCTGCTGTCCCTGGTGCGCTGGGGCATGGGCCGGACGCGCCGAAAGCAGCGCCGGCCGGGGTGGTTCGCGCAGTGGCTGAAGCGGCCGGACGGGCCGACCGTCTGGGAGAGGATGAGCGCAGTCGTGCTCAGCCTGTGCGTCGCGGCGGACTTCGTTCGGTATCTGTTGCCGTTTCTGGCCCGAGGATGGGACCATCCGGTTCTCGTTTCGACGCAATACGCGTCCCACGCGCAGCCGGCGTGGCTTCCGGTGATCATGCACGCCGTTCCACTTGCGTTCGCGTGGCTGTTCATATGCTGGGGAATCTTATACCGGCACGGAACCGACCGGCTGAAGCGGGGAGCGACTGACGCGCGACCGTAGGTTCGCCGGCCCGCTTCGCCTTTCCAGCAGGTCGCGTTAGCGGGCGCAGCGAAATCCCACGGGCCGG
The DNA here is from genome assembly GCA_035295045.1 of Chthonomonadaceae bacterium. Lineage (GTDB taxonomy): Bacteria > Armatimonadota > Chthonomonadetes > Chthonomonadales > Chthonomonadaceae > DATGJU01. The sequence goes on along the minus strand of DATGJU010000086.1, from coordinate 7,772 downwards.
AGTACGTCCAGTGTGGCGAACTCAAAGCCGAAGACCCCGGATTCGGCCGGCATTGCCGCGAGACCGCCGACGTCCGCGGCGCTGCCGATCTCCTTGACGGGCCGCGAGGGCTTGCCGCTCCAGACCGGGTTGAGCCAGATCGGGAATTCCCCCTGCGCGACCTGCAGCGGCCCGGTCCACGGCAGCGCCTCGCTCACGAGGTGCGTTTCGTGGATCGGTTCCGGCCCCATCTCGAAGCTCCAGCCGGCGATCAGGTAGAACAGGGATCGCGCCTCGCGGACGTTCAGCCCCACCTGCAGCCAGCGGGCCAATCGCGGCGAGGCTGGCGCACGCAGTATCCGGGACGGGGGCCAATAGGTCGCGACCTTCTCGGTTCCTTGCTCGACAAGATAGTCGTCCGCAAGCTCCCTGGACGCCATCCCAACCCAGTTTACGTAGATCGTAAACCCCTCGTCGCTGTGCGGGGCGAAGGGTGGCGCGTTAATGTACTCGTGCGCGTTGAACAGCATGTCGGAGACGCCGGAGACCGACGTGTCGAACTCCCGCGAGCCGGCAGGCAGAATCCGCATGGGCGCCTTGTACGTCGCCCAGATGTCGTTCGTCTCCCGATCGACGACGCCCCTGGAGAACGCCTGCATCGCCATTCGGTCGCCGAGTCGGAACAGCGTCCCTGCGCCGTTGCTCGGCGCGCTGTTCTCCGGGTAGACGATCCAGGGCATGTTGCCTATGAAGTAGGCCTTGTGGATCCGGTAGTCCGGCACGGCCTGGAGCTTAATCCCGGTTCTGCCAGGCACCGGCACGACGAGTCGCGAAGTGTCGGTCGGGTGGATGAAGCTCTCTGCGATCACGTCGTCCGCGTGGTCCGCCAGATACTTGAGGTGGTCCTGCTTGATTCGGGCGGCGGCGGCCACGCGATCTGCGACATAGCGCGCCATCCACGCGGGCGGCGTGGCTTCGCCTCCGGGACCGAGCGCCGCGAGACACCATTCGTAGGGCGTCGGAAGCCGCTTGCCGTGCGCGCGGGCAAACGCTTCCGCCGCGTGAAACGGCACGCCGAGGACCGGCGTGTCGCGGATCTCCTCGGGAAACGGAGCGCCCTGCGCCGCCCAGCCGAGCGGCCAGCATCCGGCCCGGAACTTTAGGTCGGCGGCCGTCTTCGCCGGCAGTCCCTTCCACCAGTCCCAGTACTGCGCATTGCTCACTTCGGCGCGATCGATGTCAAACGGCGGCAGGCAGGCGACGGTGGCGCCCTGCATTTCATCCTGCTGGTTCACCACGGACCGAAGCAGCGCCGCGGGGCCGCCGGCAATCCGGACCATCCCGCTCGGCCGCCTCGCGCCGTTCGGCGGCTCGCTCGCCGCGGCCGCGTCGGCGGCGATGGTCTCCTGCGCGGCGGCGAAATCGGCATCGGGAGTCGGGACCGGGACGACGCAGTTCGTTACGCTGCGCAGCGCCTCCATCGAGGTGAATTCCAGTGGCGCGCTGCCTCCCGGCTCCGCCACGATGCCGACGGCCAGCTCCTCCGGACCCAGCACCACGGCGCCCGCCGGCACGTCCGGAAGCGGCTCGCGGCAGAGGCAGGTCGTGGGCCCGGACTTCTGCGGCGACCGGCCCGCGAAGTGGACCGATCGCTTCTGCAGCGGTCCGAACGCGCTCCTCGCCGGGTCCCACGGCCTCCACGCAACGGTCAGCGCGTCGCCGGGGGCCAGGACGTCGGGCAGCAGGGTGCGAAGCGCGGGAGCATGGACGTTCGCGAGCTTCACCATCCGGAGGGGCACGCCCGCGGGAATATGAACGGGCCAGGGGGCGGAATGCGCTTCGGGAGCTCTGTCAAGGCGCAGGTGGACCTGGATGTCCGGCCGAATGTCGTCCGGCTCATCGCGGCGGTGCGCCAGGATGGAAGCGGGAAACAGGACGAATCCGTCGCACCGGAGGATCATGCCGTCGCCGCGCCGAACCTCCAAGACCTCGCCGCTCTTCCCTCGGAACGTCGCCGTGACTCCGAGGAGCGCCTGCTCCACGGGGCCGGTGTGGGGCTCAGCGGCAAACCGAGACAGCGTCTGCCTGTTTTGACCCTGCGCGTTTGCGCCCTGCAGAACGAGGCAGACTGCGATCGCAGTATTGAGTATCGAAGCCCGCATCGCACCCTCCCGGGGTCGGCTCAACCCGGTTATCGCCATCACTATCGATAACGCTATCAATAGTGACGGATGCGCCGCGCGAGCAGTTCACGGTTCGCCGGTCGCGGCCGCGGTCAAATAAATCCGGCAGCGCATAGTCGGATCGTTGACTCCGACTGCAAACTAAGGTACACTACCCCTTGTCTAAAAAGATACAGACCCGCGATCTTGGCGGGTCCGGGCGCGAAACTTTCGCGCGGTGAACGGTATCGGTCGCGTCCCACGGACGCTTGAGGATTGTCGCCATAAACAAAGATTTCCGCGTTAACGAACAACTTTTGCGAGGTCCGCGCGAAGCGCGCATGCGAGACGTCCGTGTCATCGACGATGAAGGCACCGCCGTCGGCATTCTCAACGTCCGAGACGCCCTCGCGCTCGCGCAGGAGAAGGGGCTCGATCTGATCGAGGTCGCCCCTACCGCGCAGCCGCCGGTATGCCGTATCATGGACTACGGCAAGTACAAGTACGAGCAGGGCAAGCGGGAGCGCGAGCAGCACAAGAAGCAGCGGCAGCAAGAGGTCAAGGGCATCAAGATGCGGCCCGTGACCGCGGAGCACGATTTCCAGGTCCGCGTGCGCCACACGCTGGACTTCCTGGAAGATGGCGACAAGGTAAAGGTAACCGTCCAGTTCAAGGCTCGCGAGATCACGCACCCGGAGATCGGCCGCCGCCTGATGGAGCGGATGATCGAGGCTGTGAACGAGCATGCGGTGATCGAGAAGCCGCCCTCGCTGGAGGGCAAGATGATGACGATGATCCTCAGCCCGAAGGCCTCCTAGCGGTCCGACGCTTTTTCGGTTCACGCGTGAAGCCGGGAACCCAACCGGCTTCTTTTGTTGCGTTGGCCGTTCATTTACGATAAGGCTAATACGACGTGGCTAAGAATAAGATCAAAACCCGCAAGACCGTTGTAAAGCGGTTCCGCGTGACCGGCACAGGCAAGCTGATGCGCGAAAGCACCGGCCTCAACCACCTGATGCGCAAGAAGACGCCCAACAACAAGCGCGACCTGCTCCGCGGCCAGGAGCTTTTCAAAGGCGACAAGAAGCGCATGAAGCGTATGCTCGGCAAAGGCCTGGACTAGCCGGCTAACCCGATAAGGAGCAGACCCCATGCCGCGCGTTAAACGTGGTACGATGACGCACAAGCGTCACAAGAAGATACTGGAGACCGCCAAGGGAAACTTCGGCGGCAAGCGCTGCCTGTTCAAGACGGCTCATGAGCAGTTCATGAAGTCCGGCAACTACGCGTACACGGACCGGCGCAACAAGAAGCGCAGCTTCCGCGCGCTCTGGATCGTACGTATCAACGCCGCGTGCCGCGCCGCCGGCGTGCAGTACTGCCGCTTCATTGAGGGCCTCACCAAGTCCGGCATTACGCTGGACCGCAAGGTGCTCGCCGAGATGGCAGTCCTCGATCCCGAACAGTTTACCAAGCTCGTCGCCCAGGCGACGAGCGTGCTGAAACCCGCGGGAGAGAGCGCTGCCGCGTAGGCCGGACGGTCCCGGAAGCGTGTGAAGATCAGAAACGGTTCGAGTTCGCCCCAATTCTACTCTCCCCCGGACACTTCTTCCGAAGAGAGGTAGAATTGGGGCGTTTGTGCGTGTCTGCCGGACCGTCGGACGGGAACCCGCGCCGCCCGAGCGGATCGCGTTCGCCGGGTGTTGAAAACACCCGGCTGGAAAAAGCGGCCGTCCTGCGGACGGGAACCCGTGCCGCCGGCGCGGATCGCGTCTGAAAGAAGCTTGCATTTTGGAGTCGGGTGTTTTCAATACACGACGCATGATACGCGGATGTGTCGGAGGGTTCCCACGGTGCCGGATAAGATAGACCAGATGGTTGCGGAGGCGCTCGACGCAGTGCGCGGGGCCGTCGGCGTGGCGGAGCTTGAGGCCGCTGAGACCCGATACCTTGGCCGAAACAAGGGCTTCAACGAGCTCAAGCGCACGATCGGTACGCTGCCGGCTGCAGAGCGACCGCAGTTCGGCGCGCGCATCAATGCCGCTTCGGACGCGCTTGCCGCCGCGGTGGCCGAGAGGCGTGACCTGTTGAAGCGGATCGAGTTGGACCGCCGGCTGGCCGAGGAGCGAATCGACGTGACGCTGCCGGGCCGGCCCACTCCGGCGGGCAGGCTGCACCCGCTGACGCAGACCTCCGAGCGAATCAAGGCGGTGCTCTCCGGCATGGGATTCGAGTTCGTCGATGGGCCGGAGCTCGAGGACTATGCCTACAACTTCGCGGCGCTCAACTACCCGGAAGACCATCCGGCCATGGATGAGCAGAACTCGTTCTTCGTCAGCGACACGCAGCTTCTGCGCACCCAGACCACCGCGCTCCAGGGCCGGATCATGAGCGAGCGGCGGCCGCCGTTTCGCATCGCGACCATCGGCCGCTGCTTCCGGTACGAGGCCGTCGACGCGACGCACCACCACACGTTCCATCAGGTGGACGTGTTCATGGTGGACGAGAAGATCAGCATGGCGGACCTGAAGGGCACCCTTGGATCGTTCGCCCGCCAGATGTTCGGCCCCGAAACCCTGGTCCGATTCCGGCCGGACTTCTTCCCATTCGTCGAGCCTGGCGTCGACTACTCGATCAACTGGCGCGGACGCTGGCTGGAGCTCGGCGGCGCGGGCCTGATCCATCCGAACATTCTGCGCGCCTACGGGATAAATACCGAGAAATACAGCGGCTTCGCGTTCGGGCTGGGTATCGAGCGAACGCACATGATCCAGACCGGAGTAAACGATCTGCGGCTCTATCTGGAGAACGATCTACGGTTCTTGAAGCAGTACTGAGGGGTGTTGGGTATTCAGGTATTCGGTGTTCCGGTACTCAGGAGGGCTCGCGACGGCGCGCCCTCCTGAGTACCCGAATACCCGAATGCCTGAACACCGAGTACCTCCCGAGGGGAATGCCGATGCGTGTCCCGCTTGCCTGGCTGAAAGAGTATTGCGACGTGCCTTCGAGTGCAGAGGATGTCGCGACAAAGCTGACGATGGGCGGCCTCGAAGTCGAGGGCAATGAGCCGCCTGACGAGGTGTTCGAGCAGGCCGTCAAGAAGCAGATACCCGGCGACGTGGCGAGAGCCGCGGCCGACCTGGGGCGCGTGCTGGACGTGTATGTGACGCCCAATCGCGGCGACTGCCTCTCGATGGTCGGCGTGGCGCGCGAGGTCGCGGCGCTCTACGGCCTGCCGCTGCGCGTTCCGTCGCCGCCTTACTCGACGGATGGCGGCGCTGCCCTGCACCAGACTTCGGTCGCGATCGAGGACCCTGACCTGTGCCCGCGCTATGCCGCCAGGCTCGTCCGCGGCGTCAAGATCGGCCCATCGCCGGCCTGGATGCAGGCGCGTCTCGCCGCGGCCGGCCAGCGCCCCATCAACAACGTTGTCGACGTGACCAACTACGTGATGCTGGAGCTGGGCCAACCGCTGCACGCCTTCGACCTGGACCAGCTGTCCGGCGGCAGGATCGTGGTGCGGCGCGCCCGAGCCGGCGAAAAGCTGACCACGTTGGACGGCGCCGAGCGAGACCTGACGCCGGATATGCTGGTAATCGCCGACGCCGAGCGGGCCGTAGCGCTGGCCGGCCTCATGGGTGGCGCCGACTCGGAGGTCCACGACGGCACCACGAATCTGCTCCTCGAGTCGGCGCACTTCAACCCGCTGTCCGTCCGCCGCACCTCACGCGCGCTGGGTCTTCGCACCGAGGCCAGCTATCGGTTCGAGCGGGTGGTGGACCCCGACGGCGTGCGCCGCGCGGTCGACCGCGCCTGCGAGCTTCTCGCCGGAATGGGCCAGCCCGCGGCCGTCGACGGTATCATCGACGTCTATCCGCATCCGGTCCCGATCCGGGAGCTGAGCCTGCGGGTCGCACGCGTCCACGCGCTGCTGGGGATGGAGGTGCCGTCGCACGCCGCCGCGGACGCCTTACGCGCCCTGGGCTTCGACGTGCACACGGAGGCGCACGGCAAGACCGATACGCTGCTCGTCCGCGTGCCGAGCTTTCGCGCCGACGTCGTGCAGGAGGAGGACCTGGTCGAGGAGGTCGGACGCATCTTCGGCTACGAGAACATCCCGGAGACCCTGCCCTACGCGAACACGACGCAGGGCGGCGACAGCGCGTTCGGCCTCTTCCTGGCGCGAGTCCGCGGCTCGCTCGTCGCCTGTGGGCTGCAGGAGGTGGTGACGCACAGCCTCACCGCGCCCTCATTCTTCGATACGCCGGACGATGCCGCCGGCCGCGTCGCCGTCCGCAACGCACTCTCCGCCGAGATCAGCGGCCTGCGGCGCTCGCTCCTGCCGACGCTGCTGGACGTCGCGAAGCACAACGCCGCCCGCGGCGCGCAGGACCTGGCCATTTTCGAGGCCGGCCGCATCTGGTCGATTGGAGTCGGCGGCAGCTCGGCAGACGAGCGCACGGCCGGCCAGAGCGAGCGGGACAAAGGCGACAGGATTCCGCCTGTCGAACGTGACCGCCCCGGCGAGCGCACGGCCGGCCAAAGCCAACGCGACAGTCGCGAGCGGGCGGCGCCTGCCGGACGTGAGCGCCCTGACGAGCGCGTCGCCATCGCCGGCATGCTGTGCGGCGCCGTCGCCGAGCGCGGCTGGCGTCACGAGCCGAGTCCGCTCATCGCCGATTTCGGCGCCGCCCGCGGCATGGTCGAGCGCCTCCTGCACGACCTGCGCATCGAGGCCGCCGCATTCGTATCGCCCAACCAGCAACCGGCAACCAGCAACCAGCAACCAGCAACCAGCTTCCAGCTACCAGCTACCGCCCCCCATCCCGGCCCCGGCGAACTCGCAACCAGGAACCGGGAACCAGGAACCAGCTACCTGCATCCCGGCCGCTCCGCCGTCATCACGCTTGCCGGCGAGCCGATCGGTATCGTCGGCGAGGCGCACCCGCGAGTCGCGGAGGACCTTGGGCTTCGCGAGCGCATCTATCTCTTCGAGCTGTTCGCGGAGCCGCTTCAGGAGGCGGCGCGGCTCGAAGGCGCCCGCTACCGCCCGCTCTCGCGCTATCCGGCGGTCGTCCGCGATTTGGCGCCGCGCGTCTCCGCCGGCCTGCCCTACGCCGCCGTCGAGCAGGCCGCCCGCGCCGCGGCGCCGGAGTTCCTGGAGTCGCTGCGCCTCACGGACGTCTTCGAAGGCGCGCCGCTCCCGCCGGACACGAAGAGCCTGACGCTCTCGTTCACCTTCCGCGCCGCCGACCGCACGCTCGGCGAGGCCGAGGTCGCGGCCGCCATGGACGGCCTGCGGGCGGCGCTGGCGGAGGGCTGCGGCGCGACGTTCGCGTGAAAAGGCCGAGAGGACTTCACAGCTCATGCCCGACTCAGCATTGCCGACCGACGGCGCCAGCCTGATCGCCATAGACCCGTGGCTCGCGCCCTACGCCGATAAGCTGCGCGAGCGCTGGGCTCGGTACGGGCAGAAGCTTGCCGAGATCGAGCGGGACGGCGGGCTGCTCGGCCCGATGAGCCTGGGCCACGAGATCTTCGGGCTGAACCGTGGCGAGCACGAGGGCCGGCCCGGCGTCTGGTACCGCGAATGGGCGCCCGGCGCGACCGGCCTGAGCCTCATCGGCGATT
>DATGJU010000085.1:0-4704 GCA_035295045.1 Chthonomonadaceae bacterium | reverse complement strand
AGACCAGGGCGGCACGGCGGCGGCAGGCTCCCGGGATCGCTTGAAGACGGTGAAACGGTCACGACGACACGGAACTGCTTTCGCCCCAGCCGATTCGAGGCGACGTTTAGGCTGGCATAACTGATGGTGAAGTGGACCGTGGCGTTGGGCGCCACGAGGAACTCTCCGGAGTCCGCGGCGACCTTGCCGTCCGAGTCGAGCAGGCGAATCCGGCGCGGTGGAGGTAGCTGATTCGGGTTCACCACCGTGACGACTGCCGCCTCGTCGGCGCGGATTCCGGTGGATTGGAACGCAAAGCGGTTGGTGGTGGGGCCCGTGTTGTCTGTCTGCGCGCCGCTTGTCCGCCACAGGCCTGCGGCAATGGCCAATGCGATAGCGAGCGTCAGCCCGACCTGCGTTCGCGAGAATTGTCTCATGCCTTCCTCCTTCCTGGGGGGCGGCGTCCCTGATGACGCCCGATTGCACTCTCATCTTACAGCCCGAACCGTGACGGCAGCGTGACGGTGGGACGGAGAATCCGCAACGGGCCGTGACGTCCGTGGAGCGCCAATGAATCCACCACGACCGATCGGGGAGCGGCAGGCCCTCGAAATCAAGCTCTTTGGGCCGCCGCTCGTCCACCTAAGTGGCATGCCGATGCGCCCGCTGCGCTCTCGGCGAGGAATGTGGCTGCTGGCCCTCCTTGCGCTCAACCATGGTCGCGACATCGATCGATCCTGGGCTGCCGGGCGGCTTTGGCCCGACTCGTCGGAGCAACAAGCGTTAGCGAGCCTTCGCACCAGCCTTGCCGACTTACGGCGCGCACTGAGCGCAGCGTCGAGCTGCATTAGCTCTCCCGGCTCACGCAGCGTAAGGCTCGACCTCGAAGGCGTCTCCTGCGATGTCGCCCGTTTCGATCAGGCGGTCCGGTCAGGATGCCTGGAGGAAGCGGTCGGTCTGTATGACGGCCAACTGATGGAGGGCTGTAGCGACGAGTGGGCGGCTGAAGCGCGAGGCGTGCGATCGCGGGACTATCTCGGCGCGCTCCGTACGCTGATCGCGCAGGCGCTTCTCCGCGACGATCACACGCGGGCTGTCGAGCTGTTGAAACTGGCGATCGCGGAGGACCCGCTTTGCGAGTCGCATCAGGCGCAGCTTCTCGACTCCCTCTCAAGCCTTGGTGATTACGCGACGGCGGTAGACGTATACCGGACGTTTCGCAAGCGGCTGCACGCCGAGCTGAATGTCGACGCAGGGCCGGACGTTGTCGAAGCATACCGGCGCTGCCGCGAGCTGGCGGCAGCGAAGGGCTCCGTCCGCGGCGCGACGCGACATGTTCCGCGGACCGGCGCCGCGCCCTACCGTGCGCGTATGGCTCCGCTCATCGGCCGCGAAGCGGATCTGCGACAGATCGGCGAGCGCCTCCGAGACCACCGCGTGGTTACGCTCGTCGGGCCTGGTGGAATCGGAAAAACAAGCCTCGTCCTGGCAGCTATCGAGAGCCTTGAAGCCGCATTCCCGGGCGGTATTGCGTTCGTAGATTTGGACCATGCCAGCGACAAGGCATCGGTCCTTCGCGCTATTTGCGATGGACTGAACGCGTACCGCGGGAGCAGCGGGACCGTCGACTATGCTCCCGCCGAGAGTACGATCGACGATCAGCTCGACGCGATCTGCCGTCTTGCCGCGAACCGGACAATGCTCCTTGTGTTGGACACGTGCGAGCACGTCGTCGACGCGGTTGCGGCGCTCGTTGCCGATATCTGTGACCGAGCGCCCGGCCCTCGATTCCTTGCCACGAGCCGGCAGCCCTTGAACCTGGCGCGCGAAACGATCTGGCGCGTCTCACCCCTCGGTTTGCCGCCCGAATCCTCCTGCGAGTACGCCAATCCGAGCGCGGCCTCGCAGTCGCCGGCAGTCGAGCTCTTTGTTGCGCGCGGCCGGGCTGTCAGCCCCGGTTTCGCGCTGAGCCCTCACACGGTCGCGGCCGTCGCGCGAATCTGTAGGGGCCTTGACGGACTGCCGCTTGCGATCGAGCTTGCGGCCGCTCGCCTTAACGTCCTGGGGCCGAGCCAGATCGCAGCCCGAATCGAACGGAGCCTGTCGCTTCTGACAGGCTCCTCCCGAGACGCGATCCCGCGCCATAGGACGCTGCGAGCGACGCTCGACTGGAGCTGCGAGCTGCTCAGCGAAGCCGAGCGAGCGCTGTTTCGGCGCCTATCGATCTTTGTGGGCCAATTCGACATCGAGGACGTCGAAGCGGTCTGCGGCCTTGGCTCCATAGCGGACGACGACATCCTGACCGTCCTCGCCGGGCTCGTGGACAAGTCGATGGTTTGTGCTGACGATTCAAATGGGCGGGCGGTCTACCGGCTGCTCGGAGTCATTCGCGAGTGTGCCGCGGAACAGCTGGCTGCTGCCTGCGAGGAACAGGCGCTGAGGCGCGCGCTGCTGGACCGGTGCTGGACTATTGTTCAGCCGATAGGGGACGAAGTCCGGTGGAGAGCGGAAATACGCAGGCGATATCCCGACGTTCGTGCGGCGCTTTCGTGGGCCGTGGCGCCGGAGCGCGACGCACAGACACACGCTCTTGGCGCGAAGCTCGCCGTCTTGCTGAGCGCCTATTGGACGGCTACAGGGATGGCGATGGAATCGCATCCCTTCCTGGAACGGGCCATCGAGCTGAGCGCCGAGGATCCTGGGACGCGCAAGGCTCTGCTGTCCGCTGCAATACATCAGGCGGTAAGACGGCGGGACATGGCAGCCGCGCAGCGGTTCGCTGAGTTGGCCCTCAGCCTTGCTGCACCTGACGACCGCGGCGTCGGTCCGCAAGGGTTGAGCATGATTGCGCGCGCTGCTACTGTGGCGGGCGACTACGGCGTGGCAAGCCAGCTATTGACGAGCGAGCTCGCGGCGGCGCGGGCTTCGAGTTCACCGGCCAGCCTCGCGGCGGCGCTTACGGGGCTGGGAACACTCGCGCTAAGGACCGGAGACATCGATTCCGCTCGGGGTTATCATGCCGAGAGCCTGGACGTGAACCGCAAGCGGCAATCGGCCGGAGGGGCCGCGTGGTCGATGGACAACCTCGGCGATGTCGCGCTCGCGGCCGGCGAACCGTGGTGTGCAATGCAGTACTATACCGAGGCGCTCGCTTCGTTTCACGATCTCGGTATGCCGCCGGGCGTTGCGGCGTGCCTGAACGGAATCTCTGGCGCCGCCGCAAGGCTCTTAATCGATTCCGACGATCTAGGCTGCCTGGAACAAGCTGTCAGCCTTCACCATGCGGCGATGGCGGCGTACGCGACGCTAGGCATTCAGCCGGAGACGTCGGAAGCTCGGCTTGTGGCGGAAGCAGTTCGGCCGATCCGTGGGCGGCTCGGCGAGGCGCCGTACTCACGTGCCGCCGAGGCAGGGCGCGAAATGCCCGCGGACGTGGCAACCGAAACCGCAATGCGCCTTGCACGGCAGTGCGAGGCTCAGATTCGGCTCGCGAGCGTGAGGCCGGCGTCGAGTGCCGCGACCAGCTCATCGGCGTGGGCGCGGCCCGCGATGAGCGGCATGCCCGTGCGGATAACGCTTCCGTAGAGGCCGCCCTTGCCGATCAGGACGCCGCGCCGCTTCGTCTCCTCGAAGACGGCCAGGACGGCTGACGGATTTGGCTCTTTCGTGGCGCGGTCCTTCACGAGCTCGATGCCCTGCATCAGGCCCAGGCCACGAACGTCGCCGACGATGGATTGGCGCTCCTTGAGGCCCTCCAGCGCCGCCCGCAGGTAGGCGCCGACCTCGGCGGCGTTCTGCCGCAAGCCCTCATTCTCGATCACGCCGATCGTCGCGAGCGCCGCGGCGGACGAGACGGGGTTACCGCCGAAAGTCGCGAACGTCAGCCCTGGATAGCTGTCCGCGACTTCCGGCGTCGCGATTGTCAGGCCGATTGGCGTGCCGTTTGCCATGCCCTTCGCGGAGGTCAGGATGTCCGGCTCGACGCCCCAGTGCTCGATGCCGAACCACTGGTCGCCGGTGCGGCCCCACGCCGTCTGCACCTCGTCGCTTATGAAGAGGCCGCCGAAGCGCCTGGCGATCTCTACCGCCCGCTCGAAGTAGCCCGGCGGCGGGACGATGAAGCCGCCGACGCCGAGCACGGTCTCGGCCATGAACGCCGCGATCTCACCCGTCGTCGTGGTGCGGATCAGCTCCTCGATGTCGTCGGCGCAGGCCAGCCCGCACTCCGGGTAGGTCGATTTGAACGGGCAGCGGTAGCAGTAGGGCGCGGGCGCATGCACGAAGCCGGGGTCGATGCCCGGCGCGGTGCGCCACGTCGAGTGGCCGCAGGCCGCGAGCGCCGTCGCGGAGCGACCGCTGTAGCTGTGCCGCAGCACCACGATCTCCTGCCGGCCGGTGAAGGCGCGCGCCGCGCCGACGGCCGTGTCGTTCGCCTCGGTGCCGCTGCTGGTGAAGAACGACTTTTTCAGACGGCCGGGCGCGATCTGCGCCAGCTGCTCCGCGAGATTCGACTGGGCCGTGTGCGGGTAGAGTGCGGACGTATGCGAGAGGCGCTTCACCTGCTCGACGATCGCCTCGACGACCTTCGGGTTCGCGTGCCCGACGCTGACCGTGAGCACGCCGCCGAAGCAGTCGAGGTACCGTGCGCCGGTCTCGTCCCAGACGTACATGCCGTCGCCTCGCGCAAGCGGCAGCGGCTCCTGATAGTACGTGGCCGCCGCTGGA
>DATGJU010000084.1:0-13619 GCA_035295045.1 Chthonomonadaceae bacterium | reverse complement strand
CGCGGCGAGCCGCTGAGCCGCCACACCAGCCTTCGCGTGGGAGGACCCGCCGAGTACTTTCTCTACGCGCGCGACCGCGATACGCTTGCCGACGCCGCGGCCACGGCACAGCGGCTCGGCCTGCCGGTCCTGCTGCTGGGCGAAGGCAGCAACGTCTGCATCGGCGACTCCGGCATCCCCGGCCTGACCATTCGCAATGGGTGCCGCGCCACGGAGATCGGCCCGCTGACGCTCGCGGAGTGCGGCGTCAACTTCATGCGGCTCTTCCTGCTCACCATGCGCGCATCCCTCTCCGGCCTCGAGTTCGCGGTCGGCATTCCGGGGACGGTAGGAGGCGCGCTGGTCTCGAATGCAGGCGCCTACCGCGCCAACATCTGCGACCTCGTGCGCCGCGTCGAGGTGGTCGAGGGCGGCCAGCGAAAGTGGGTCGGGCCGGAGTGGATGGAGTTCTCGTATCGCGACAGCCGGCTGCGGCGCGATGGCGGCAAGCCGGCGGCGCTCCTCGCCGTGGAGCTGAGCCTCAAGCCCGGCAGCAAGACGAAGATCCGGCTGACCGCCAGGGACTTCCAGCACCAGCGCATCCTCAAACAGCCGTGGGAGCCCTCCGCCGGTAGCTGGTTCAAGAACGTGCTGGACCGCGAGCTCGCGGATAGCCTGCCGTCCCTGCCGCGCCCGATGAAGGAGGCCGGCGTCGTTCCGGCAGGCTATCTCACCGAAGCCTGCGGACTGAAGGGGTTCACCATCGGCGGGGCGATGATCGCGCCGCGCCATGCCAATTTCATCGTCAACCGTGGGTCCGCGACGGCCTCCGATCTGCGCGCTGTAGCCGAAACGGCAAGGCGTCACGTCATGGATAAGTTCGGCGTCTGCCTGGACGCCGAAGTGATGTGCATCGGCGACTGAACCGGGTCATTCGCGAGCGGGGGTGCGCCGATTCCGGCGCGTCTATCGCGGCGGTCGCGCCGTGCGCCGCCACCGCGCGAGCGATTCGGCCAAGAGCGAATGTCCCGTAGGGGAGATCCACATTGAGCCATATGAGCGCGATCGGCTTCGCCGTAACTCCGGAGGAGCTGCAGCAGCTTGTGCTCCACGGAGCGCAGCAGGCGGCACGCTTCGATACCGCCGTCGGCGCCTATCTTAAGTGGGAGGTCGGCGCGGGCGTCGAGCTGTGGCTGCAGGTCAACGCTGCAAACGAGATCGTGGGCTGCAATCCGCACTATGCCGGCTCCGGCCGGCTCGGCGCGGCGATCATCGAGACGGTCGCAGCGCCCGGCCGCCCGCTCGACGGACACGGGTTCGGCTGGGCGGCGCCCTCCGATCCCGCGAACCCCTACTCCGGAATCCACGCCTTCGCCGCCAATCTGCCCGACTTCGCATATGTGGACGAGCGGATCCTCATCCCGCCCGTGGTGACGCTGCAGGTCGCCGCCTTCGCCGCCGGCATCGCCTCCTTCCCGACGGAGCTGGCCTTCGTCGAGTCGGAATGGGGCCAGAAGATCGGCGCGCAGAGCGCAACGGAGACCTGGCAGCAGCTCGAAGTGGATGGGCTGCCGCAGCCCGAGGTGTTCCTGAGCGGCTGGGTAGGCGCCTCGGAGACGCTCATCAATCCCGTGACGGAGCAGCAGTTCCACGCGCTGACGCTGCGCACCGAGGCCGGAACAATCGACGTGGTCTGCGACCTGCAGACCGCGCCGCGCCGCCCCGCGGCCGGGACGGTCGCCGCAGGCTCCTTCTGGCTGAGCGCGCGCGCCGCCGTCGAGCTCCCCGAGCCTCGCCAGCCCAGCCCCTTCGCCCGAGCCAGAGCCCACGGTTAGAGCGGTAGCTGGTAGCTGGTTCCTGGTTGCTGGCAAATGCATCCGCCAGCTACCAGCTACTAACTACCAGCTACCGACTACCAGCTACTCTTTGCTTTGCTGGATCAGTTTGGCGACGAGGCCGGTCCAGCCGGTCTGGTGGCTGGCGCCCAGTCCCGCTCCGTTGTCTCCGTGGAAGTACTCGTAGAACAGGATGTGGTCCTTCCAGAAAGGGTCCTTCTGGAAGACTTCGCTGCCGCCGAAGACCGGACGGTTGCCGTCCGCGTCGCGCAGGAAGATGTGGCTGAGCCGCCGCGACAGCTCCGCCGCGATCTGCCACAGCGTGAGCTTCTGGCCGGAGCCGGTCGGGAACTCGACGAGGAAGTCATCGCCATAGTAGTGGTGGAACTTCTGCAGCGACTCGATCAGCAGGAAGTTGACGGGGAACCAGACCGGCCCGCGCCAGTTGGAGTTGCCGCCGAACAGTCCGCTCCGCGACTCGGCCGGCTCGTAATCGACGGTGTGGGCGCGGCCGTTGACGTACAGCACGTAGGGATGCTCCTTGTGGTAGCGGCTCAGGGCGCGCACGCCGTGATCGCTCAGGAACTCCGCCTCGTCCAGCATGCGCCGGAGCAGGCACTTCATCCGGTGGCCGCGCACCAGCGCGAGGAGGCGCCTCTCGCCGGCCCCCGGCTCCTTCCAGCGGGAGATCAGGTTGGCAAGCTGCGGCCGGTTGTTGAGGAACCACTCCAGCCGGTCCTTGAAGCCGGGGAACTGGTCCAGCACGTCCGGCTCCAGCGTCTCCACGGCGAGCAGCGGCAGCAGCCCGACCATAGACCGCACCTTGAGCCGCTCCGCGCTGCCGTCCGGCAGGCGCAGCACGTCGTAGAAGAAGCTGTCCTCCTCGTCCCAGAGCGATATCCCCTCGCCGGCGATATTGTTCATCGCGCCGGCGATATAGAGGAAGTGCTCGACGAACTTGGTCGCGATATCCTCGTACGCGCGGTTGTGCCGCGCCAGCTCCATGGCGATCCGCAGCATGTTCAGGCAGTAGAGGCCCATCCAGGCCGTGCCGTCCGACTGCTCCAGGTGGCCGCCCGTCGGCAGCGTCGCGCTCCGGTCGAAGACGCCGATGTTGTCCAGGCCGAGAAATCCGCCCTGGAAGATGTTGCGCCCCTCCACGTCCTTGCGGTTGATCCACCAGGTGAAGTTGAGCAGCAGCTTATGGAACGCCTTCTCCAGGAACTCGATATCGCCGCGCTTTCGCCGCTTCTCCTCGATCTTGTAGACGCGCCACACGGCCCACGCGTGAACGGGCGGGTTCACGTCGCTGAACTGCCAGACGTAGGCCGGAAGCTGGCCGTTCGGGTGCATGAACCACTCGCGCAGCAGCAGGATGAGCTGCCGCTTGGCGAAGTGCGGGTCGACGATGGCGAGCGCGATGCAGTGGAAGGCCAGGTCCCACGCGGCGTACCACGGGTACTCCCACTTGTCCGGCATGGACAGGATGTCCGAGTTATTGAGGTGGCGCCAGTCGTGGTCCCGGCCCCACTTTCGTTGCGGCGGCGGCGGCGGGCAGGGCGGGTCCCCGTCCAGCCATAGGTCCACGGCGAAGTTGAAGAACTGCTTGCTCCAGAGCATCCCCGCGATCGCCTGGCGCTGCACGCTGGCCGCATCCTCGGACACGCCCCTGGGCACGATGGTATCGTAAAACGCGTCGGCCTCCTGCTTCCGGAGCTCGAAGACACGCGAGAACGACTCGCCCAGCGGATCGTCCGGCGTGTGCTCGTCCGATAGCCGGAGTCGGATGGACTGGCTGCCGCCGGGCTCGATGTTCAGCCGGTAGCGGAGCGCCGCCTTGGTTCCCACGCGGTTCGGATTGACGGCCGCCTTCGCGCCGGAGACCACGTAGTCGTTAATGCCGTCCTTCACGTAGGGCGAGGCGTTCGCGCCGTTCGGCGGGAAGAGCCGGACGTTGTTGGTGTCGTTCTCGCAGAACAGGATTTCCGGGTTGGAGTCCTGCGCGAAGTGGAGGAAGCGCTCGCCGAGGATATCGTGCGTGGCGGCCAGCACCGGCCTCTCGCCGCACTTGCCGACGCTGATCTCCGGCCGGACGGCGTTGAAGACCCAGTTCCAGCGGTTGCGGAACCAGAGCGTCGGCATCAGGTCGAGCGACGCGGCCTCCGGCCCGCGGTTGTGGACCGTGATAACGATGAGCGTGTCTTCCGGGTCGACCTTGGCGTACTCGACGAAGACGTCGAAGTACCGGTTCTCGTTGAAGACGCCGGTGTCCATCAGCTCGAATTCGGGGTCGTCGTGCGTGCGGCGGGCCGCCTCGTCGATGAGCCACTGGTAGGGATAGGCCGCCTGCGGGTACTTGTAGAGGCCCTTCATGTAGGAGTGGGTGGGCGTGCTGTCGAGGTAGTAGTAGTACTCCTTGACGTCCTCCCCGTGGTTGCCCTGCGGCCCGGTGAGGCCGAAGAGCCGCTCCTTGATGATCGGGTCGTTGCCGTTCCAGAGGGCGATTGCAAAGCACAGGTACTGCCGCCGGTCGCAGATGCCGAGCAGTCCGTCCTCCACCCATCGGTAGGCGCGGGATCGCGCCTGATCGTGCGGAAAGTAGTCCCAGGCCGCGCCGTCCGGGCTGTAGTCCTCGCGCACGGTGCCCCACGAGCGCTCGCTCAGATAGGGCCCCCACTTCTTCCAGTCGGCGGCGTGCGTAATCGCCTCTTGCAGGCGCTTCTCTTCTTCGGTCACGTAGCGGCTCTCTCCCCTGCTAATGCCTGAGGTCGCGCCGCAGCATGCGGTGACGGTTGCGGGGCGTGCAGCCACTCTTCGCCAGCCAACCGCGCGATTCCTGGTAACCACCAGGAACCAGGAACCAGGAACCAGCCACCAGCCAAAGCGTCGAACCCGACCGAGAACCGCACGTCGGCGCACAAGCACGCGTGGCAATTCCGGCGCCGGCTGCGTCACAATAGGTAAGCCCCCACACGACGGGCGCAGCAGCGCGACTGACGGGAGCGGCGGAATGCCGGGCAAGCGAAACCGGGCGGGCGTGGACGAAGAGATCGACCTGCACCACCACACGGCCGAGGACGCGCGCCGACGCCTGCACCAGGAGTGGCCGCGCTGGCGGAAGCTGCAGGCCGTCCGCATCGTGGACGGCCGCGGGCCGGTGCTGCGGCCCCTGATGGAGCGCTGGTGCGCGGACCGCGGCATCGCATGGCTGCAGGAGCCAGACAACCCGGGCGCGATCCGCATCCTCCCGCAGCAGCGGTCGCTGCCGAGCGCGGAGCTCTCCAACACCCTCGCTGACCGCGGTCTTCGGCTGACCGCGGAGGAGGCTGCGGAGCTGCGCGACCCGGCCCGCGCTGCGCGCGAGCGCGAGGAGGAGCGCAGGCGCCAGGTCGAGCAGGCCCGCCGCGAGCAGAACGCCCGGGCGGCGGAGGCGGCCCGGCAGCGCTCCGATGCCGCCCTGTTCGACGCGGAGATGCGGCGGCTCGGCGTCGGGAAGTCGCGGGGCCGCGCCGAGACCGACGCGAAGCCGAAGGCGCCGATCATCGTGCCAAAGTTGGAAGTGAAGATCGAGGAGGGCTACTGGAGCGCCGAGCTGTCCCGCGTCGCCGAAACGGACACGCAGACGCTGCAGGTGCAGAAGCGCACCG
The DNA here is from genome assembly GCA_035295045.1 of Chthonomonadaceae bacterium. Lineage (GTDB taxonomy): Bacteria > Armatimonadota > Chthonomonadetes > Chthonomonadales > Chthonomonadaceae > DATGJU01. The sequence continues at coordinate 8,158 of DATGJU010000084.1, read as the reverse complement.
GCCTGGACAAGCTCGCCCCGCCGATGAAAGAGCCGCCCTCGCCGCCTCCCGCCGGTCAGCCGCCTCCCAATCGCCCTGCCCAGCGCGACACCGCCGAAGACGCAGCGCTCTTCGAGGCGGAGCTGGAGCGGCTGAGCCAGACCGGGCCGGCCGAGGCGCGGCGCAAGAAGCGCGAGTAAGTCGCCCGCGACACCAGCGCACCCGCCGACGGCCAACCTCCTTCCCATTTGGGCAATTTCCGACTTGGCATCGCTCTCCCGTCCCCAGGACGGTTGCTCTTTCGAGTCGGGTGTTTTCAACACCCGGCCCGGATCGCCACCGGGCCAGGATGAACACCCAATCAGGACCGACGCCCGGCCGGAACATCCGTCGATTGACTCCCCGCAAGCCGATTCGGTATCCTTGGGGTCCGTTTGAGAATAGAGGGGACGACGTAGATCCCCAACGAGAAAGAGGAACCTGAAATGCCGAAAGTGCTGGTGAGCGACCCGATCTCCGAGGCGGGAATCGAGAAACTGCGGGCGATACCAGGCGTTGAAGTGGACGTCAAGCTGGGCCTGAAGCCGGACGAGCTGAAGGCGATCATCGGTGAGTACGCCGCGCTCGCCGTCCGGAGCGAGACGAAGGTCACGAAGGAGATCCTGGACGCGGCCGAGAGGCTGCAGATCATCGGGCGCGCCGGCGTGGGCGTCGACAACATCGACGTAACGGCCGCCACGCAGAAGGGCATCGTCGTCGTCAACTCGCCGGAGGGCAACACGCTGGCGGCTGCCGAGCTGGCCGTCGCGCTGTTGCTCGCCCTGGCCCGCAAGCTCCCGCAGGCGGACGCGAGCCTGCGCGCCGGCAAGTGGGAGCGGAAGAAGTTCGTCGGCACCGAGATCTACGGCAAGACGGTCGGCGTCATTGGCCTCGGAAAGATCGGTCGCAGCGTGGCCGCGCGGATGAAGGCGTTCGAGACCGACGTCATCGCCTACGACCCGTTCGCCACCGCCGAGAGCGCCCGGCGCATGGGCGTCGAGCTGGTATCGCTGGAGGACATCTACCGGCGCAGCGACTTCATCACGATCCACGTGCCGCTGAACGCCGAGACGCGCGGAATGATCGGCGCGGCGCAGCTCGCCGAGATGAAGGACGGCGTGCGGATCATCAACTGCGCTCGCGGCGGCATCGTCGACGAGCAGGCGCTCGCCGAGGCGATCAAGAGCGGCAAGGTGGGCGGCGCGGCCTTCGACGTGTTCGCCAAAGAGCCGCCGGAGCCGGACAATCCGCTGCTCTCCCTCGCCGAGAACGTGATCACCCCGCACCTCGGCGCCTCAACCGAAGAGGCGCAGGTGAACGTCGCCATCGACATCTCGGAGCAGATCGCCGACGTGCTGCAGGGCCGGCCGGCGCGCTCCGCAGTCAACCTGCCGGCCGTCTCGGCGGACGAGATGGCCCGCGTCGCGCCGTTCCTGGTGCTCGCGACCAGGATCGGCAGCCTCCACACCCAGCTCGCGCGGGAGACCACCGGCGTCGGCCGGCCCGTCGAAAGCGTGGAAGTGATCTTCAGCGGCGACTTCACTGGCCTGCCGACGGAGAGCATCACGCGCGCCGCGCTGCAGGGCCTGCTGACTCCCGTGCTGGACGAGCCGGTGAACCTGGTGAACGCGCCGGTGCTGGCGGAGCAGCGCGGCCTGAAAGTGAAGGAGTCGCACAGCCGCACGTCTCCTGAGCACGCCTGCCTGCTCTCGGTCACGGCGCGCTACCCCGGCGGCGAGCGGACGATCTGTGGCACGGTGCACGGCAGCGACGTCCGGATCGTGCACATCGACGGCTACCGCGTGGACATCAATCCCTTCGGCCACATGATCGTCACGCAGCACCACGACCGGCCGGGGATCATCGGCAACGTCGGCATGTTGCTCGGCAGCAACATGATCAACATCGGGGGGATGCACGTCGGCCGCGAGTCGACGGGCGGCCGTGCGATCATGGTGCTGCTGGTCGACGAGCCGATCTCCGACGAAGTGATGCGCCTCATCCGCGCCTTCCCCGGCATGGAGACTGCCCAGCTGGTCACGCTGTAGACTACGGAGCCGAGGCCACCTTCTGCCGCGCGGCGTAAGCCTCGCGCGCCCGCAGCACGTACTCTCGGAAGGCGGCCTTGACGTCGGCTTCCTGGATGAGCGGGACGCCGACGACGGCGATGGAGGCGCCGCCCTGGAACGCGCGCACGCCGTCCTCCACGCTGAAGGTGCCGACGCCGACCGGGATGTGCGCGTGGGCCACCACGCCGTGCAGGTCCCGCAGGGCGTCCCGCTCCGGCATCTCCTTGCGCTGGTCCGCGCCCCAGTGGACATAGACGGAGTGGACGCCCATATCGCGCAGCTCGACGGCGCGCCCGGCCACGTCCGGGCAGGCGTACAGGTCGGAGATCAGCGTTACGCCGCTCTCGTTCGCGGCGCGCACCGCTTCGCGAATGCTGGCGTCGCTGGCGACCGCGCAGATGGTGCAGAGGCGGCCGCCCTGCTTCGCCGTCTCAACGACGTACTTGCGCACGCCGTCCATCATTTTGTAGTCGGCGAGCACCGGCGTCTCCGGGAACGCGCGCGCGAGCGCGCCGATGGCCTGCACGCCGGCGAAGGTGATGAGCGGCGTCCCCACCTCCAGCCAGTCGACGCCCGCGCGCACGCATGCCTCGCCGATCCGCAGCGCTTCGTCAATCGTAAGGACGTCGATGGCTGCCTGAATGATCGGCGCCGTGATCGGAAGCTGCTCCATTGCCATTCCCCCGCGATGCATGGGTGTTCAGGTGTTCGGTGTTCAGGTTTTCGGGTGTGCGGTATTCAGGTATCGGGTGTGCAGTGCGCGAACCGGCCGGCGCTGCCGCCTGCCTGCCGCGCACTGTGGCCCCAAGCCCGGCGACAGGATACCTGAATACCGGACCACCTGAATACCGGGACACCCAACACCCACAGCCGAGCGCCCGCCCGCATGCCACGCGCACTAGCCAAGGAAAAACGCTGGGAGACACCGAATCTACGGTGGGGCGCGGCGCCGGCGCCGGAACGCCGTCGCCGGGAGTTCCACGTAACTTTCGGTGCTATGCTCAGTCTAATAGCCAATACTTGCCGGAGGCCGTCCACCCTCCCACAGCTCCAATACGAATCGCCCCGCCTGTTCCCGGGATGCGCCGAAGCTTCCCTGCCCCGGTCATGCGTGGCGATTGTCATTTCTCTGCGCCGATAGGGATCCGAGCATGCAAAGCAACATGGAACCGATTGGATCGAACCTCCAGCGCAAGCTGGCTGCCACGCGCCACTGGTGGCGGCTCACGCGGCTATTCGGCGGCGTCGCCTGGGCGCTGAGCGCCGTCATCTGCGTGGCGCTGGCCTGCTTCCATGCCGACCGCCTTATGGCCCTCTCCGCCCCCGCGCGCGAGTACTGGCGGTTCGGGATCGTCGCCACCGGCGTGGCGGTCCTCTTCGCCCTCTGGCTGCGCGCGCTGCTGCATCGCGTCACGGACGCCGAGCTTGCGGCCGAGGTGGAGCGGCGCTTCCCTGTGCTGCGCGAGCGGCTGCTGACAACCGTCAGCCTCATGCCGGCCATGGCCAGCGCGGGCGGCGGCGCGTCCAGCAGCGGATTCTCCCAATCGATCTCCGTGGCGCTCGCGGAGGAGACGCAGCGCGACGCCGATAGCCTCAATTTCCGCCGCGCAGTGGACACGCGGCCGGTTCGCGTCGCGATCCTCGCCATGATCTTCACCGTCGGCCTTACCGCGCTGCACATGGCGCTCGCGCCCGACGCCTTCGCCAACTGGGTCAAGCGCATGACCAATCCGCGGACCGACATCGCGCCCTGGGCGAACACGCGCGTCTGGGTCCAGCCGTCGGCGCAGGTGCTGCCGCGCGGCGCGGGCGTCAACGTGATCGTCACCACGCGGGGCGCGGCCGCGGACCAGTCAAAGCTGTTTTACCGTGCGACGTCCGACACGAGTGCGACGGCGTGGAAGAGCGTCGATCTCTCGCACCCGACCGTCGTCTCCAACAGCCAGGCGCCCGGCGCGCCGACCTACCACACGATGACCGCCATGCTGCCCGGCGAGAATCGAACAGCCGACGCAGTGCCGCCGCGCCAGTTTCAGTTCCATATTCCATCGCTGTCACAGGGGCTGACGATGTACGCCGTCGCGAACGACGGCCGCTCGAACGACAAGTCCGTCACCGTCGAGGACCGTCCCACCCTGTTGGGCATGAAGATGACGGTCCGGTATCCGGCTTACACGCGCAAGCCCGCGCAGACGATCGCCGGCTCCAGCGGCAGCATCTCCGCGCCGACGGGCTCCGAGATCGAGGTAGTGGCCGGGGCGAACAAGCCGCTCCGTTCGGCGGAGTACCGCCTGAACGGCCGCCCGCAGGCGATGTGGTCCGTTCACGGCGACCACGCGTCCGGCAAGATCGCCGTCTGGCACGATGCGCAGTATAGCCTCGGTCTGGTCGACCGGAACGGCTTTGACAATCCGGGCGCGTCCAGTTACGAAATCCGCGCCGTCAAGGACCAGGCCCCCACCGTGCAGATCGCCAGGCCGACCTCCGACATCGACCTGCAGCCGGCCGGCAGCCTCCCGCTGGTGGCGCACGCCACAGACGACTACGGCGTGAACCGGATGGGCCTCGTGTACGAGATGCAGCACGACGCGGCGATGGGCGGCCACAGCGCCGGCGCCCACGGATCGCTCGCGCTGCCCGGCCCGGACGGCAAGCCGACCGCAAACGTGGCGGCCCGCTGGCACGTGGCAAGCGTCCGGCCCAACGTCGGAGACACGATCACCTACTATGTGACCGCGACAGATAACGATGCGATCGACGGACCGCAGACCGGCCGCTCGGCGATCTTCCACGTCCATGTCCTGAGCCTGACCGAGATGCAGAAGCGGCTTGCCGAACAGATCAACGCGGAACAGGCCACGCTGGCCGAGCTGCGGAAGCGGCAGATCGAGGCCCAGAACCTGCTCCGCAAGGCGCAGCAGCAGCCGAACACCGGAAATCTCGCAAAGGCCCAGGACGCGCAGCGCGCCGTGGCTCAGGCGGCGAAGGCGGCGGCTCAGCGGATCGGCGATATCAGCACGCAGCTTGAGAACAACAACCTCGCGACGAAGTCGGAGCTGGACCGGCGCGACGAGGCGCAGCAGATCGTGAACAACATCGGCGCGCAAAAGGCGCCGGCCGCCGCGGACAACGTCCAGCGCGCGCAGCCGAAGGCCAATCCCGCCTCGCGCCAGAGTCTCGCGACGGCCGACAAACAAGAGTCGGACATCAAGCACGACATCGAGCAGGCCCAGGAGAAGCTGGCGCCCGCGCCTCCCGCCGAGGAGCTCGCCAAGGAGCTGCTGCGCCTCGCCAAGGAGCAGCAGGACCGGGCGGACGCCTCGCACACGCTGGCAGAGGACATCAACGCGCAGAAAAAGTCCAATCCTGGCAAAGCGATGGCGCCGGAGGATCGGGCCGCGCTCAACCTTGAGAAGCAGCACCAGGCCGACATCAGCCGCGACACGCAGCGAGTGGCGAACCAGCTTCAGAAGGCGGCGCAGTCGGCGGCGGAGCGGGGCGAGACCAAACAGGCGAAGGCCCTCCAGGAGGCCTCCCAGGCGCTGCAGAAGGGCCAGGTGGGCCAGCACCAGCAGTCGGCGCAGCAGAACCTGCAGAAGGACAGCCCGCAGCAGGCCGCGCCACAGCAGGACAAGGCCGCGAGCGCGCTCGCAAAGGCCTCCGAGATCGCCAAGGAGGCCGCCAACCAGAACGGCGACGAGACGGCGCGCCAGGCCGCCGAGCGGCTGGAGAAGACGGCCGAGGAGCTTCGCGCGCTCGCCAAGCAGCAGAAGGAGCTTGCAGACAAGACCGGCCAGAGCCAGGCCAGCCAACAGAGCCAGGATCTCGCGAAGCAGCAGCGCGATCTGCAGAACCAGACCGCACAGGCGCAGCAGAACCTGAACGGCGCGCAGCAGGCTCAGCGGAGCGCGCAAAACGCCCAGCAAAACCAGGGTAAGGCGAGCAAGCAGCTCAGCCAGAACAGCCCGCAATCCGCGCAGGCGCCGGCACAGACCGCCGCGCAGCAGCTTCAGAAGGCGGCGGACGAAGCGCAGAACGCGGCGCAGCAGATGCGGCAGCAGCAGGCGGCGCAGGAACTGGCGGAGAAGGTCGAGCGGCTGGCGCAGATCCAGCGCGGCGTGGAGAACACCACCCAGCGACTCCAGAACGCGCAGCAGAAGGCGCCCTTGAACGACAATGAGCGAAAGGAGCTGGCCCAGACGGGCGAGCGCCAACGCTCGCTGGAGGAGCAGACGAAGTCGCTCAGCGATACCGTGCCTTCGCCCGCATTCCAGCAGGCGCTCCAGGCAGCGTCGAAAACGATGCATCCTGCCACGCAGAATCTTAACCAGACGCGCCCCAACACCGGGGAGATGACACAGAAGGCGCAGGACCGCGCCGCTCAGACGCTCGAGACGATTGCGCAGGCGCTCAAGGCGCAGGCGCAGGGAGGCAAGCAGCAGGACCAGCAGCAACAACAGCAGCAGGAGCAGGGCATGTCGCCGGAACAGCAGCAGGAGGCGGCCGCGCTCGGCGACCTGATGCTCGCGCAGGGACTGCAGAAGCAGATCAGGCAGAATACCGGCAAGCTGGACAAGCAGCGAGCCGGCCAGCCGCTCAACCCTGGCCAGCAGCAGGAGGCGGACAACCTGGGTCAGGGCGAGCAGCAGACGCGCGATATTACCAATGAGGCCGGCAAGAGCCTCGGCCAGATTCCGGGCATCGGCCAGGCGATCCAGCAGGCAACGCAGCACATGGAGCAGGCCGGCAGCCAGCTCTCGCAGCAGCAGACGGGCCAGCCGACACAGGGCCACCAGGACAAGGCGATCCAGAACCTGGACCAGGCCATAAAGGCGGCCCAGCAGGCGATGCAGCAACAGCAGCAACAGCAACAACAGCAGCAGGCCGGCGGACAGCAGATGCCGCAGCCCAACCAGCCGGGCAACCAGCCGGACAAGAACGCGTTCACACGCCTCGTCGGCACGAAGGGCGGTCTGCTGTCTTCGGACAACGGCACCGGCAAGGGCTTCGGCGATCTGAGCGCGCGCCAGCAGCGGATCATGCGCGACGGGCGCAACGATCCCGTTCCCGCGGAGTACCGCGACCTCGTGAAGCGCTACTTCGGCGAGAAGCGAGGGAAGTAGGCGGTGGGACAGATGGCCCGGTTCAGGGGTTCAGGTGCTAGGTATTCGGTGTTCGGCCGTTCAGGTGTTCGGGACGGCCGGCAGCGCGGACCATTGTCGCGCGGTTTGGGCGGCGGGGTTCGCGCGGCGGTCCTGGCCGGCTGCCTGGCGGCGATTGGGGCGTGCCTCCTGCCGGGCATCACGTTCGCGCAGAAGCGGACCGCGACGCCGCCCCACCGCGCGGTGATCTCGCCGTGGGACGTCGAGGCGCGCGAATACCTGGGCACGCCGGAGTCGGAGGCGGCCGTCAACGCCGGACTGGCCTTCCTCGCCTCGCACCAGCAGGCGGATGGCCACTGGTCCAGTGGGGGCTATCCGTCGGACACCGGCATCACCGGACTCTGCCTGCTTGCCTTCCTATCGGCCGGCCACCAGCCCAACCGCGGCCGGTACGGCCTGACGATGAGCGAGGCGGTAGACTGGCTGGCGAAGTGTGTCCAGCGCGGCGGCCAGTACACTCCCCCGGGCTTCATCAACGCCGGCCAGGGCAGCGGCCAGCCTATGTACGGCCATGGATTCGCGACGCTTGCGCTGTGCGAAGTCTACGGCATGACCCACCGCAAGGACCTGAAGCCGAAGATCGAGGCCGCGATCCGGCTGATCGAGGATTCGCAAAACGACGACACCAGCTCGCGCCGGACATACGGTGGGTGGCGATACCAGCCGGCGAAGGGCGACGCCGACATCTCCGTGACCGTGGTGCAGGTCCTGGCGCTGCGCGCTGCGCGGAACGCGGGGCTTCACGTTTCGCAGGCCACCATCGACCGCGCGATCGTCTATATGCGCAACTGCTCCAACTACGCGTCGGACGGCGGCTTCAACTACCAGATAGGCCAACAGCTCTCTGGGCCGGCGCGCACGGGAGCAGGCATTCTGTCCCTGGTTATGGCGGGGCTGAAGGACTCGGCG
>DATGJU010000083.1:0-11372 GCA_035295045.1 Chthonomonadaceae bacterium | reverse complement strand
TGCCACGAGTCCGCAACTCGCGCGTGATCGACGAGTTCTACAATCCTCGTGCGCGCCTCGAGCAGTGCGCCCTGTTCCATTACGAGTACCTGCACGTCGCGGCACGCAACCTGGCGGTCGCCGTAAAGTCGCTCCACCAGCGCGGCTACGTCATCGGCGACGTTAAGCAGTCCAACATCCTCGTTACGCCGAACGCGCTCGTTACGCTGGTGGATACCGACTCGTTCCAGGTCCACGATGCCGCGGCCGGTCACACCTATCGCTGCCCTGTCGGTACGCCCGAATTCACTCCCGCCGAGCTGCAGGGCGCGGTCGCGCCGGACCTGCTGGCCCCGCATCACGATCTGTTCGGCCTTGGCGTGCTCATCTTCCAGCTCCTGATGGAGGGCTCACACCCGTTCGCTGGCGCCTACAGCGGGGAGGACGATCCGCCGCCGCTTGGCGACCGCATCAAGATGGGCTGGTTCCCGCACGATCGGACGGCGACGGCCAACGGCATTAAGTTCCGCCGCCTGGCGGACAGCCTCGCCTCGCCGATCAGCCCTGCCAGGCGCGCGCTTCCCTTCGGCGTGCTGCCGCCGGAGCTGCGCACGCTGTTCGTCCGCTGTTTCGTGGACGGCCACTGCGACCCATCCTGCCGGCCGACCGCGCAGGAGTGGCAGGAGGCGCTCGACATCGCGCGGGCCGCGCTGGTGCGCTGCGCGGCGAACAGCCATCACCGCTACGCGCCCCATCTTTCCGCCTGCCCCTGGTGCCATCGTCGGGACACGGTGCTTCGCGGCATCGATCCGTTTCCGGCGACCGCAGCCGCGGCGAAGCCGGCCGCTCCGCATCCGCGCGTTCCCATGAGCAGGCCGATACCGCCGCTTCCTCCGCGGGTTCCGCCGATGGCGCCGATGCCGACCCCGGCCGCGAATGCGCCTGTGGCGAGGCATAAGATCGGATCCGGCTGGGGCGCCTACGCCATCGCGGCGCTCGGGCTGCCGGTCTTCCTCGGTCTCGTGACGTTCCGCCAGGCGGCGCTCACGCGCGACGACAGCGAGCACTACGAGGCGGTCGCGACGCAGGAGCAGTCCGGCAGCGTAGGGACGCCGGCAGGCGCCGCGCCACAATGGACGGCGGTATCGCCGGAACAGGCCGCGGACCGAGCGTGCTACGATCTAACGCCGGACGGCAAACATGCGGCGATCACGAATGCGCAGCGAAGTGCCGTCCTGCTGAATACGGCGACAAACGAGGTCGAAGCATCGATCACGACGGACGATTCTGTGAGCGCGGTAGCTGCCGCGCCGGACGGCAGCGCCCTGGCAGTTGCGGGCGGTTTCGGTATCTCCATGTGGGTTCGGCGCAGCGACGACAGCGACTCGCGCATGACGCTTCTGCCACAACGTAATGGCATTGCCGCCCTCCGGTTCTCGCCGGACGGAGATAAGCTGGCGACGATTACGAGTGATGGCGACTTGTTCGTCGTACGCGTAAAGGACGGCGCCGTGAAGGGCTTCCACGATCCAACCGGTCGCGGAAAGCACTTCCGATTCGCCGAGTTCTCTCCCGACGGCCGCACTCTGTATGCGACCTGGCAGAACGGGACCACCGTTCTTTACGCCTTTGCTGTAGACGGACAGCAACATCTCTGGAGCACGGACTGCGGAGACGCGTGGCAGGCGCGCATCGCCATCGCGCCGGACGGGTCAAACGCAGCGGCTGGTGGAATGGGGCTTGACATTTGTGGACTGCTGTCTGGCTCCGATGCCTCTAAGCGGGTGGCCGCCGACGCGGCCGGCGGCAACGTCGTGCCGCTATGCTTCTCCCCTGATGGAAACCGGGTCGCCGCGGCGGGAGATTCGCTCGTTCTAATCACTAGGATCGACGTCAGGCCCTCTTCGCCTGTAGTGATTCGGTCCGCAGCCGTGCGGACGGCGGTATTCTCGCAGGACGGGGCACGGCTGACGACATTGAGCGCGACGAACGGCGTTGAGGAGTGGAATACGAGGAACGGGAGCCGGCTGAGGCGGGTGCCGCTGCCGTCCGGCGACGCAGGCCCGTAGAGCGGTCGTGGCCGGCGGCCCGGCCGGCGACTCAAATCGCGTCTGACAGAACAGTGGTCCGCCTGCGCGGACACCGGCGCCGGGCTGTCGCGCTCCGCGCAACGGTATACACCCGCTGGCTATGTCGGCGCAGGCCGACGGCTGCTTTGTCAGGCGCGACTTTAGTCGCCTGGCCCCATCCCAGGCCCTACGGAACCACCGACCAGAAGCGCTCGACTTCGGCTTTCGGGTCGTCCGAGATCGTGCAGGCCGCCAGCAGGTCGGCTTCGAATGCGGGGGCGCGGGCAGCGTCGGATTGACGAATGTGGAGTGTGGCGAGCGGATCGCCCGCGCGGACGGCCCCGCCGTTCTTGGCGTGGAGCAGGATGCCGACGGCCGGATCGATCGCGTCGGACTTTTTGGCGCGGCCGGCGCCCATCCGCATGGCAAGCTCGCCGATTTTGCGAGCGTCGAGGGCGACGATCGTGCCGTCCGCCGGCGCGGAGACGGCGCGCTCGATCGGTGCGCGCGGAAGCGCCGCAAGAATCCCGTCGCCCGCGGCCGGGCCGCCCTGGGCTGCGACGATCTCCGCGAACTTGCGGTTTGCGGCCCCGCCCCGGAGCAGCTCATCGACAAGTCCCCCGCCCGTATGTCGGTCCGGCGCGCGGTTCGCCGACACCAGGGCGTGCGCCGCGACATCCCGGCAGAAGGCGGCGAAGACCGGTTCTGCCGTGTCCGGCCATCGCAGCAGACAGAGTGCCTCCGCGACTTCCAGCGCGTTGCCTACCGCCCGGCCGAGCGGCTCGTCCATGCTGGACAGCACCGCGGATGTCGGCACGCCGGCCCCCGTGCCGAGCTCGATGAGCAGCGCGGCCAGCGCCTCCGCCTCCTGCCGCGTCCGCATGAAGGCCCCGCGGCCCGCCTTCACGTCCAATACGATGCGCTCCGCGCCGGCCGCCAGCTTCTTGCTCATGATGCTGCTGCCGATGAGCGGCAGGCTCTCGATGGTCGCGGTCACATCCCGCAGGCCGTAGAGCATCTTGTCCGCAGGCGCGAGGTTGGCGGACTGGCCGATGAGCGCCGCGCCGATCCGCCGGACTTGGTCCTTCGCCTCGGCGACCGAGAGCTCCGTTCGGAAGCCGGGGATCGACTCAAGCTTGTCCACCGTGCCGCCGGAGAAGCCCAGTCCGCGGCCGCTCATCTTGAGCATCGGAACGCCGACCGCGGCGAGAATTGGGACCACCACGAGCGTGGTCTTGTCGCCGACTCCGCCGGTGCTGTGCTTGTCCAGCGCGGGGCGGGCGTCGAGGTCCGAGAGGTCGATGCGCTCGCCGGAGTCGCGCATTGCGAGCGTCAGGTCGCGCGTCTCCCGCCGGCTCATGCCACGAATGAAGATCGCCATGAGCCAGGCGGCGGCCTGGTAATCGGCGATCGATCCGTCGACGATGCCGCGCACGAAGAAGGCGATCTCCTCCGCGGAAAGCTCGCCGCCGTCCCGCTTGCGAGCGAGTATTTCGCCGATAGTCATTGGTGTGCCAGCCGTCATCCGACGTCACCCGGATTGTTCAAGTACTATCCGAGGCTCTAGCGATCCTGTGCCGGTGGGGCGGCCCAGCGCGGCGGCTTTATCGCGGGCAGGGACGCCGGCGCCACCTCCGGGCTGCCGCGGCGCCTTGGGGCCGCCGTCCTACCTTGGGGCCGCCGCGCCACTCTGCAGGCGCGGGATCAGCCCGCGGCGATTCGCTGGCGGAAGGAATCGATCGTCAGCTTCAGGCCATCCTCCAGCGAGACCTGTGGCTCCCAGCCGAGCAACGTCTTGGCCTTGGTGATGTCCGGCCGGCGCTGCTTTGGATCGTCCGCGGTGAGCAGCGGCTTGAAGACGATCTCGCTCTGGCTCTTCGTCAGCGCCTTGATCTCCTGCGCGAACTCGAGCATCGAGCGCTCCGTCGGGTTGCCGATGTTGATCGGTCCGGTTTCGGACGAGGTCGCAAGCTTGTAGAAGCCGTCGATCAGATCCGAGCAGTAGCAGAAGGAGCGTGTCTGCTTGCCGTCGCCGTAGACCGTGATGGGCTCGCCGCGAAGCGCCTGGCCGATGAAGTTGGGCACGACGCGTCCGTCGTTCAGCCGCATGCGCGGGCCGTACGTGTTGAAGATGCGCACGATCTTGGTATCGACGCCATGGTACCGGTGGTAGGCCATGGTGATGCTCTCGGCGTACCGCTTCGCCTCGTCGTAGACGCCGCGGATGCCAATCGGGTTCACGTTACCCAGATACTCCTCGGTCTGCGGATGGACCAGCGGATCCCCGTAGACTTCGGAGGTGGACGCCAGGAAGAACTTGGCGTGCTTTGCGTGGGCGAGGCCGAGCGCCTTGTGCGTGCCGAGCGCATTCACCTTGAGGATTTGGATCGGCTTCGTGGGGAAGTCGACGGGGCTGGCGGGCGAGGCCAGATGAAAGATGAAGTCCAGCGATCCCTCGACGAACAGGTACTCCGTGACATCGTAAAAGATAAACTTGAAATGCGGATTTCCGGCGAGATGGGCGATATTGTCGGTGCTTCCGGTGATGAGGTTATCCATCGCGATAACGTCAAAACCCTCCGCCAGCAGCCGGTCCGACAGATGTGAACCCAGAAACCCGGCCCCGCCCGTAATGAGTGCGCGCGGCATGACCGTCTCCTTCGTTCTTATGAGTTGCTTACGGCCTGAGTATAGCAAAATGGGCCGGCCTCGTCAATGCGGCGTTTGACGCTTCGCCCCTGTTAATGATATAATCTGGCTTGCAATAACCGTCACCAAGGAGCGTACGTCCGATGTCTGGACACTCAAAATGGCATAACATCCGGCTTCGCAAAGGAGCCCAGGACGCGAAGCGCGGCAACCTGTTCACGAAACTGGCGAAGGAGATCATTATCGCGGCGAAGTCCGGCGGCGGCAATCCGGACGCGAACCTTCGGCTGCGCCTTGCGATCCAGAAGGCCCGCGATAACTCGATGCCCGCGGACAACATCAAGCGCAGCATCCAGCGGGGGACCGGCGAGATCGAGGGCGCCGTGATCGAGGAGCTGACCTACGAGGGCTACGGTCCCGGCGGCGCCGCAGTGATCGTGGAGTGCGCGACGGACAACAAGAATCGGACGGTCGCCAACATCCGCAACATTTTTACCAAGAACGGCGGCCGTCTTGGCGAGTCGGGCTCGGTCTCGTACCGCTTCCGGCCCGTGGGCATACTGACCGTGCCTGCTGGCGCCACCGATGAGGAGACGCTGTTCAACGTGGTGCTGGACGCGGGCGCGGAGGACGTTCGGGCCGATGCGGAGGGTGGTTTCGAGGTGGTTACGCAGCCGGAGAGCTTCGCGGCGGTGCGCCAGGCAATAGAGGATGCCAGGGTGCCGCTCGCCAGCGCCGATTACACCCTGGAGCCCACCGACACCGTGGAGCTGGACGCCAAGGACGCTGCGCTGCTGATGCGGCTGCTCGACCGCCTGGAAGACGATGAGGACGTGCAGAACGTCCACGCCAACTTCGAGGCGTCCGACGAGGTGCTGGAGGCCGCAGCGCGGGCTTGAGTGGTAGCTGGTAGCTGCTAGCTGGCTAGGTCCGCAAGGGCGAAACCGCGAGTTGCGCTTCGCGTAGTAGGAATCATGCGCCTGCGCCAGGCCCGTTCGAATCCGGAGGCTCCGTTGCCTGCGGCGGTATTGCGGCGGCCGGAGGTCATCCACCCTATGAGATCGGACGCTATTCCACGCTTGGCGGTGATCTTTCGGTCACGCCTCGCGATTGCGCTCGCATTCCTCTGGGCGCTTGCCGTTCCTCGGGCGGCGTACGCCGAAATCCAGCTCGACGCGCGAATCGGATTCGGACAGAGCCAGGCTGCGACCTCACGGTACCGCCCCGGAACCTGGACGCCGATTACCATCTATCTCTCCGGCCAGGGACCGCACGGCACGGGCCAGCTCACCGTCAAGCTGCGGCGAAACGGCCATACCACCGCCTACACGCGCAAGATCGCGCTCCACGACGGCCCGCTGAATGAAGCGTACAACTTCGTAATGGATCTTCGCCCTGCGAACGAGGGAATGATGATGGCGGGCGCAGCTTCGCCGGAGGTATCGGCGCAGCTCGTGGTCGAGGGGCGCGAGCAGGCGCGGCGCCGTATCGCCCTTCCGCTGGCGGTCAACGACGAAACATTCAACATACTGGCGCTCACGCGAGACGGCAGCGGGATGAACTTCCTTGCGACGAAGCGGCTCGCCCTGATCCACCGCGGCGTGAGTCCGGCGCGGCTCCAGAACCAGAGCGGCGGCGCGGTCAGCATGAGCTACGGCTCGCTGCAGCAGGTGACCACCTCGCAGCTCCTCTACACGGATCCCAAAGCGCTGCCCGGCATGGCGCAGGGCTATTCCATGATCGACGCCGTCGCGCTGGCGGACCAGCCGCTGGACAACATGACGGAGGACCAGACCGCCGCGCTGCAGGCGTACGTGCGCGAGGGCGGCCTGCTCATCATATCCGGCGGCGGCGACATGTCGCGGCTCAAATCCCAGTTCTATCAGGAGATGCTGCCGATCACCCCGCGCTCCGCCGCCGTCGTCGCGAGCTCTCCGGAGCTGTCCGCGCTCGAGGCGCGCTACGAGCTGCCGCTCGGTCTGAAGCAGGGCGTCGCTCTCACGGTCGGAGCGCTCCGGCCCGGCGCGCGAACGCTGTTCGGTCCACAGCGCGGCACGACCGGCTATGGCCTTGTCGCGGCACGACCCTACGGCAACGGGACGGTGCTCTTCACGGCGTTCGACTTCCTCGCGCCGGAGTTTCGCGGCTGGCGCCAGACGCCTTCGCTCTGGCGCGACATCCTGCGCTGCGGCGATCAGTCGCTCTCCCCGCTTAGCGTCCTCACGAACAACGCGCACTTCGGCTACGAGTCTGGAAACCGCGCGCTTGCAGACGCCATGGCGGGTCAGCAGGCGAGCAACTCGCCTCCGCTCGCGGTGATCGCCGCCTTTCTCGGCTGCTACCTGGTCCTGCTCATTCCCGCGAGCTATCTGCTGCTCAAGAAGCTGGACCGGCGCGAGCTGGCCTGGTTCAGCGCGCCGGGCCTCGTGCTGGTGTTTAGCGTAATCGCCTATCTGATCGCGCTCTCGATCAAAGGCGCCGCGCTTACCGCCAACCGTGTTGTCGTCCTTGAGTCGCAGGCGAACACGGACCAGGTCGCCGGATACGGCCAGACGACGATCTACTCGCCCAGGCGCGCCACATACGACATCGCGTTTGGAGCGGCCGGCGCGACCGAGCGCGGAAGCCACGCCTTTACGCCCGCCGAGGTGCTGGAGCTGACGCCAGGGGCGCTCGGCGACATGACGATCGAGAACGACCAGGACGCCGTGATCCGCGGTGCCGAAGTCCGGCTGTGGGACAAACGCAGCTTCGACTGCCCGGTCGTGACGAGCCTTGGCGGTCCGGTGGAGATCGTGACGACGGTCGCTGGGCCGGACCGCGTGCGTGCAACCGTGACAAACGGCACCAAGTACAAACTCCAGGACTGCAGCCTGGTGAACGACAAGGGCCAGGTGGTCTCGGTTGGGACGCTGGAGCCGGGCGAGAAGCGCGAGGTGAGGGAGCCGCTGACGTGGGCGTATCGCGACAGCGCGGCCTCCGTCTCGCTGCCGCCCGCTCCGCCCGAGTGGCGCCACGTAACCTCGGTAAGCGACCATGCGGCGGAGACGCCGGATCAGGTGCGGAACAACCTGCGGTTCGCCCTGACATCTGCCCTGACGACTCAGAATACCAACTACGAATACCAGCGCTTCTACGGACAGGACCAGGCCGATTCGTATGGCCGGAACACCAATGCCTTCACGGCATGGGTCGCGCCCGCGGACCGACCGCTTATGGAGGTGCGGATCGACGGCAAGCCCGGCGCGGGTCAGGAGGCCGCGCTGCTCTTCGTGCACCTTCCACCGGCTGGCGATTTCCCCCCGGCCGTCGCGCGCGCCGCCAATCCGTTTCAGCAGGACCCGGTGCTGACGCTCAAGGACGAGGCGCCGGAGGTCGGCGGCAGGATCATACCGTGATCGGAAACCCGGTCCTGCACAAAGAGCTCTTTATGCGGCTTCGGCTGCGCCAGGTGCCGCTTCCCGTCAAGATCGGCGTTGCGCTGCTCGTATTCGTATCGCTCGGCCTGCTCTACTACTTTATGGCGCGGGCCGTGCTCGACACGTCCGGCGCGTCGAACGCGCGCGGCGTCTGGCAGACGTGCATGTGGCTCCAGCTCATCGCGGTGCTGCTCTTCGCGCCCGTGGTGACCGCTAACTGCATAACGCAGGAGAAGGAGCAGCAGACGTGGGAAATGCTGATCGCCACGCGGCTCAAGCCCTCCGAAGTCGTCTTCGGCAAATTGGTGGCCCGCCTTGCGGTCATCCTGCTCATCCTGGCGCTGTTCCTGCCGATTACGCTGTTCGGCTGGATAAATTCGGTGCTCGTCGAGACGCAGATCGCCTTCTCGGCGCGGCTTACGGAGCTGAGCCTGTCGTACGCGGTCCTGCTCATCACGGCGGTCTTCTTCGCCACATTCGGCCTCTACATGTCGTGGCAGGTCAAGAGGACCCTGGCGGCGATCATGCTGTCGTACACGTTTGCGATCGGTTTCCTGCTGATCGGCACGTTCCTCGTCTTTATTGCGCTGCAGTTTCGCTTTACGGATAGCACGTTTCTGGTAAAGTGCCCGATCCTCTGGGTCAATCCCGCCTACCTGATGGCCTACGGGACCTCGCCCGACCGCGCGGAGAACTCGACGCTGTTCGTGGTCTACGGCCTGCTCGTCTACGCTGTCGGGACGCTGGCGCTGCTGTGGCGGATGATACTCGGCTTCTTCCACTTCTCGTACGACGACGATGCGGCGCCTCCGGTAGGCGAGCGCCTGCGCGGAATGGCCCGGCGAGCCCAGGCCAGAACGACGGATAATGCGTAGACCCGAACGGAGTGACCACCCGATGCCAATGATCGAGATCCAGCACCTCCGCAAGGAGTATCGGGATCAGTCCAATATCAAGGTCGCGGTCAAGGACCTGAGCCTGGAGCTGGAGCAGGGCGACATCTTCGGATTCATCGGCCCGAACGGCGCCGGCAAGACCACGACCATCAAGATGCTGGCGACGCTGCTCATCCCGACCGCCGGCACGGCGCTGGTCAACGGGATCGACGTGGTGCGCTACCCGGAGCAGATCCGCTCGATCGTCGGCTATATGCCGGACTTCTTTGGCGTGTACGACGACATCAAGGTGTGGGAGTACCTCGACTTCTTCGCCGCCGCCTATCGCATCACCAAGGATAAGCGCCCGCAGATCGTGGACGACGTGCTCGCACTGACCGACCTTACGGTCAAGAAGGATTCGTACGTCGAATCGCTCTCGCGCGGCATGAAGCAGCGGCTCTGCCTGGCGAAGACGCTGGTCCACGATCCGAAGGTGATGCTGCTGGACGAGCCGGCCTCCGGCCTTGATCCACGCGCGCGCATCGAAATTCGCGAGCTGCTGAAAGAGCTGCAGGCGATGGGGAAGACGATCATCGTCAGCTCGCACATCCTGCCGGAGATGGAGGAGTTCTGCAACAAGATCGGGATCATCGAGAGCGGCGAGATGATCGTAGCGGGCGACGTGAATACGATCGCGCGGCAGGTTCGCGGCCAGCACACGATCGAGATTCGCGTTGTGGACGGCGTGGAGCGCGCGGAGGCGATCCTGTTGGGCATGACCGACGTGATCCGCGAAGTGAAGGTCACCAACGGAATGCGGCAGCTCGAGGAGACGCCGACGGAGGCCGCGCGGGCGCAGATCCTGCAGCGCAACACGCACGGCGTTGGCGGCGGCGTCCTGCAGATCGGCTACGTCGGCCCGGTGGACGAGGAGTACAGGGTGCTCGCGACGCTCGTCCAGGCGGGGGTCAAGGTCCGCGCCTTCCACACGCCGGAGACGGACCTGGAGGACGTGTTCCTGCGCGTGACCAAAGGCCAGGTGGCGTGATGGTCGGGAGAGTGCTATGTCCGTGATTGCCAGGATGTTTCCAGAGAATCCGGTCCTCGTGAAGGAGATGCGCACGCGCATGCGCGGCGCGCGCGCCTACTGGGTCCTGCTCGGCTACCTGGGCTTCCTCACGGCTGTGCTGCTGTTCACCTATAGCTCCTGGCAGAGCTCTGTCGCGGCAACCGGGACCGGCGCGTCCGACTCTTCCGAGACCGGCAAGATGCTGTTCAATGTCCTGCTGGTCTGTCAGTCGTTCCTGGTGCTGTTCATCACGCCGGCGATCACCAGCGGCTCGATAACCATCGAGCGCGAGCAGCAGACGCTGGACATGCTGACGATGACGCGCATGACGCGCGGGGCGATGGTGGGCGGCAAGCTGATCTCGGCGGTCTCGTTCACGGCGCTGCTGCTCATCACGTCGCTGCCGCTCGTTTCGATCTGCTTCATGCTCGGCGGCGTCGATCCGGCCATGGTGATCAGCACGTATCTGGCGATGCTCATGGGCAGCTTCCTGATCGGCGCGATCGGGCTGGCCTGGTCCTCTGTCTGCAAGACTACGACGGTGGCCGTGCTGCTTACCTACCTGACCATGCTGTTCTTCGCCGTCCTGATGGCCTGGGCCGTTGGCACATACGTGATGATCAGCCAGAGTCCGATGGCTATCGGCGGCGGCGGGGGCGGAAGTATGGTTGCGTTTTCCCTGACCGAATCCTGGTGCGGGCCGTTATTCCTCGGCATCCACGGGTTCGAGTACATGGGATTTGCCGTCCTGAGCGCGATCGCGGGCATACTACTGGCCGCAGTCGCGATGGCGCGCCTGGAGACGTGGCCCGACCGCCGCGGCGGCCTTCTGCGGGGTCTGACGACGCTCGTCGTCGTGGTACAGGCGGCGGCCTGCTACACCTGGTGGCTGGACCGGATCTACGGCGTCGGGGCGGCAGGATCGGCGCTCGACCCGGCCGTCGCAGCGCTCTGCGTGCCGGTCCTCATGCTCATGGTGCTCGTCCCGGTCTTTGCTACCGGCGAGCTGCATCCGATCGAGGCGCGAAATTTCGGGCGGTATCTGCTCAGCGGCTTCACGCCGCGGGGGCTGGCCCGCGGCCGACTGGCTTCCGGCGTTCCGTTCCTCCTCCTTCTCGCGGTGCTGTGCATCGGCGCCTATGTCCTGGTGTTCGCCTGCTTCGGCAAGGTGAGCGACGTCCTCCACTCCGCATCCCTTCCTGGCGCGATGGGCGCCGCGGCCGCCCCCAGCACTGCGCCCGCGCCGCCGGCTCTCAGGCAGGGCGGCTACACCGGCACGATACGAAGCGGCGGCAATATTACGGTCTAT
>DATGJU010000082.1:0-2221 GCA_035295045.1 Chthonomonadaceae bacterium | reverse complement strand
GCCGGGCACGTTGGTGTGCGCGAGCTCGTCGACGAGCGCGATCTGCGGCTTGCGGGCGAGCACCGCGTCGGTGTCCATCTCCTCGAACGTGGCGCCGCGGTATTCGACCGTTTTGCGCGGGACGACCTCGATCCCAGCGAGCTGCTCCTCCGTGCCCTTGCGGCCATGTGCCTCGACGTAACCCACCACCACGTCCTGGCCGCGCTCCCGCCGGCGGCGCGCCTCGTTCAGCATCTCGAACGTCTTGCCGACGCCGGCCGCGAAGCCGAGAAAGATCTTGAGTCGGCCGCGCTTTGCCTTCTGCTCCTCGCGCATCACCTGGGCGAGAAGCTGCTCCGGCGTGGGTTTGCCCTCGTCTTCGCGCATGGGAACTCTCCGCTTGTCAGGCCGCGATCACCGCGTCGATGAATCGGGTCAGGCCGCTCGTCAGCTCGTCGATCTGCAGCGAGCCTTCGTGCGGCGCCTCCGCATTCTGCCAGAGGTAGTTCGCAAGTGCCTCCTCGCAGACCGCCTGCCAGAACCGGTCGCCGCCCGGCGGCTCTTCGCAGTCGATATGCGCGCGAACGAGCTCCTGGACGTAGTCCGGTAGATGCACGGTACATTCGTTTCGGGACCCGTTCGGCGCCACCACGGTGAACGTCTGCGAAAACTCGGACTCGAGGCGCCGGCCGGAGTGGGCTCGGAACTCGATCCGGTAACCGTTGACGGTCGTTGATACGAAGGTGATTCCCGTCCGCGCCTCCTCGCGGCCGGCGCTAAGCGCCGACTGGACGGCCCCGCGCAGCACGTCCGCCGTGAACGGCTTGCGAAGGAAGTCGGTGGCGCCGGCCTTCATCGCCTCGACCGCAAGGTCAACCGTCCCGAATGCGGTTACCATGATGATTCGCGCGGCCGATTGGATCCGCCGCATCTCCCGCAGAACTTCCAGACCCTGCATGCCCGGCATTCGCTGGTCCAGGAGCACGAGGTCGATGGCGGATCCGTCGCCGAAAGCCGCCAGCCCCTCCGGCCCGTCCGCCGCCGTGATTACCGCGTGGCCCGAGTGCTGCAGGGCGAGCCGCATGGTCAGGCGGATGTTGTTCTCGTCATCCACTACCAGGATTCTCGCCATCGTCCTCTCCTCTCTTATCCGCCGCAGGCAGCGTGAACGCGAAGCTGCTGCCGCGCCCCAAACTGCTCTGAACGATCATCTCGCTGCCATGGGCCTGCAGGATCGTCTTCGCGATCGACAGGCCGAGACCGGACCCGCCCGGCGCGGCTCCCGGCACCTGGACGAACCGATCGAAGATCCGCGGCAGGTAGTCGGCCGGGATGCCGGAGCCAGTATCGCTAACCCTCAACTCGACGCTACCCGGCGCCGGCCGCGCCCCGATCTCCACCCGACCGCCTGGCGGAGTGTGCCGGATCGCATTGTTCAGCAGGTTCACCAGCACGCGCGTGATCTGGCCCGCGTCGGCGCGGACGGCAGGAAGGGCCGAAGCCGCTTCCCGGCCCAGTCGGACCCCCTTATCCGACGCCTGTGCCTCGACTGCGGCGGCGGCGCCCGATAAGAGGGCCGCCGCATCGACGATGGCGAATCTCGGCGGCGTGACGCCGGCCTCCAGGCGCGCGAGGTCAAGCAGATCTCGCGTCATCCGCTCCAGCCGCTCCAGGTCCTGCCGCTGCGCCGCGACGATTTCCGCCTGCTCCGCGGTCAGCGGTCCGGCAGCGCCCTCCTGCAGCAGATTGACAGAGAGCAGCAGGCTCGTCACCGGCGTCCGGAGCTCGTGCGAGGCGACCCCGATGAATTCGGTCTTAAGCCGGTCCAGCTCACGAAGGTGCGTCACGTCCTCCAGCACGACGACCGCGCCGAGCAGCCCGCCTGCCGTGTCCCGCATGGGGCTGACGCGCGTGCGGTAGGTCCGCTCGGCGTCGCCTGTCGAGCGGGTCACCATCCCGGTCTCATCTTCCGGCGCCGAGACGCGCTCGTGATGAATCGCGCGTTCGACCGCCTCCGCGATCCGCGCCTCGCCTACCACGGCGTCGATGGGCCGGCCACCGGCATCCGAGGCCGCGCCGTACAGCCCTTCTGCGGCCGTATTCAGGTGGACGATTCGACCGGCCGCGTCGGTCACGATGACCGGATCGTAGAGGCTTTCCAGGGCCGCGTCCGACATCCGCTCCGCGCGACTGAGCCGCTCCTCCTCGATTCTGCGCGCCTCGCGCAGCTTCTCCGCCATCC
>DATGJU010000081.1:0-15505 GCA_035295045.1 Chthonomonadaceae bacterium | reverse complement strand
GCCGCAGATGTCCCTGCCATCGTGCACCACCAGCCAATCTCCGTCGGCCGCGACCTGTGCCACGCCGAATCCGTCGAACGGCTGCCATCTCCACATCTCGCGCCCCGTATGGACATCGCGCACCACCAGCGTCGTGACGCCGTTCGCCGAGCGCATCTCGCGCGGCGAGTCGTCGATGAGCGGCGGCTCCCGCACAGCTATCGCAACCGCGTCCGACACCTGCAGCGCGCGGTTCGACGGGCGTCCGTGCAGCGTCCACGGACCCTGCGGATTGGACCAGCTCGGTTGGTCCTGCGCCGCCCAGAGCGTGTGGGCGTCCGCGATCCGGACGCCCACCGTGCAGTCACCCTTCCTCGTGACGAGCGTATCCCCACAGACGAGCAGGCCGGCGCTCGCGTTCCCCGACGGGGCGGGGCCGCGCCTCCATAGCGGGCGGCCGGTATCTTCGTCGAGCGCGAGCAGCGTCTGGTCGGACAGCAGCGCGAAGACGACGCCGTTGCGAATGAGCGGCCCGCCAGAGTTGCCGGACGGGTCGCTCTCGCCCCGGGTCCAGCAGACCGTGCCGTCCGACGCGCGCAGCCCGACGAGCCGGCCGGCTCCCACCTGCGCGACGGCGATCCGCCCGTCGGACCGGACCGCGATGCCGATCTCCTGGCCGTAGGACGGATTGTACTTAGCGACGCGGCGCGTCCAGAGCGTGACGCCGCGGGCGCGGTCCAGCGCCACGATCGATTCGTTGCGCAGCGGGACCAGCAGCCGATCGCCGGCTGGGCGGGGCGCGTCGAGCGGCGCGGAGGGCGCGAGCCAGTCCCAGCGCACGGCGCCGGACGCCGCCTCGATTGCGCGGACGTGGTAGGAAGGCGCGTCCTGAGCGAATTCGGGCTTGCATTCGGCGACGTACATGGTCCGGCCATCGATCGCAATCCGCGCCGTCGGCGTCTGTCCGATCAACATGCCGCCCGGCCCGTTCGCGGCGCAGAGCCTCTGCACCTCTCTGCACGAGATGAACGGCCGTCGCCAGACGATGCCGCCGCTGGCCGCATCCAGGCAGCCGGCCTCGCACTCGCACGCGTAGTAGATGCGCCCGTCCCGGCAGACGAGGTTGGATAGGCTGCCGTGGTAGCCTTCGATTCCGGGCTTGAACGTCCAGGCGGCATGCATGGAGCGCCACGTGTGCGTCTGCCCGTCCGTGCCGCGCGCCTGGAATACGCGGGGCCGCTGCCGCTCGGTCCACCGAAGCGCGGCGAAGCCGGCGCCGATAATTGCGATGAGCGCCAATAGGAGTAGTGTTCGTTTCCTGGTCATTTGACAGAACGCCCGAGACAATCATCGCGCCGCCAGGCAGAACGGCGCGGCCTACATAAAGCCGATCGGTAAGAGCGGTCCCATCTGCCTGGCGTGTCGCGCGATTCGGTCTTCTCGGCGCGGCTGCGTCAGACAGGGGGGCGACGGACCTGCCAGTTCCTTCGCCAGACGGAATCGGCCGGCGGCGCGGTCTCGTCGCCGGGTTGCTGCATCGTGCGAAACTCCGCGAGCGCCGACTGGATCACGCTCTCCCATACCTCTTCGACGCGATTATAGGTGACAAATGCGTGGTCAGGGCGCAGATCGTCATATTGCGCCAGCAGCTCGCGGCTCTTCGCGCCCAGCCAGGCGACTTCGTCCGCGACCATCCGCTCGCCGACGCGCCTGTCCGCGAGCCGCGCGTCCGGCCCCATCGCGAAGTGCGGGCCGGGCGAATCGGCCGCCGGGAAGCGGGAGGTGTCGACACAGTCCGGATCCAGAGCCCAGAGCAGCGATGTCTCCACCTTACCCGCGTGGTCGCCGCCGCGGCCGTCGAAGCCGGGGGTGTTGGCGCGGAAGTCCGGCAGAGAGCAGAGGCGAGCGCCCACATGCGGCTGCAGCAGCGAGACGAGCGTATCGAGGTCCTGCCAGTTCGGGCCGTAGTGGCCCGTAATCAGGATCGCGGCGTGGAAGCCGAGGGCGTCCGCCGCGCGAATCTGGTAACAGACATTCCGAAAGTGAATCCAGGGCGGTACTGCCGTGAGCCACGTGCGATCGACGTGCCCGACCGCGTGCTGCGCCCACACGGCGTAGCTGCCCTGCTCGTGGATGTGCCAGTAGTCGGGGGGCGCGACGATGCCGCCATGCTCCCGCGCCGCCCGGCAGGCGATGCCGTGCGCCTTCAGGGCGTCCAGGCCGAGCGCATTGTGCGGGCCGTGCGGCTCGCACAGGCCGTAGGCGAGATAGAGCACGGGACAGGCGGCGAAGGCGCTCTCCAGTTCGTCCGGAAACATCCGCTCCCAGCGCACTTCGCGCACGCTGCTGTCCATGCTGTCCTTACCTCGTCAAGCGATTTCTTCTGATTTCATCCGCGAGCGACGTCCATCCTTCTGATTTCATCCGCGAGCGACGTCCATCCTTCTTTTGTAGTGTGAGGTGGGCCGCCGGATGCTTTCGCCGCGGTGGCGCCTTCGTGCCGGACGAGGCGCTGCCGGAAAAGAGATGCCGTGGCGCCGGGCAACGTGCCACGGGGAAAGAGATGCCGTGGCGCCGGGCAAGCAGATGCCGCCGCGCCGGGCGGCGCTGCCCCGTCGGGCAGCGCCCTCGCGCCGGGCAGCGCCGCCGGGCTGAACCCCGCGGCTGTGTGGCCTACGGCCCAGCGCCCGCCTGCGCGGGCGATATGCCGGCAGTTGCGCGGCGGGATCCGGACACCCTGATAGGTCACTTATCGGTCTGCAACGTGACCGCCCTTTGCGAGGCCGCCGAACGGTTTGCCCGCGCAGGCGGGCAATGAGCCGAAGGCTACCCAGCCGCGGGGTTCAGCCCGGCGGCCCGTTGTCCGGCGGCCCGTTGTCCGGCGGCCCGTTGTCCGTCGGCCCGTTGTCCGGCGGCCGTTTGTCCGGCGGCCCGTTGTCCGTCGGCCTGGATCGCCATGCGGCGCGGGCGCGGCGCGGCGGCATAGGATCGGATCGGCGGCATCGCTCTGCGGCCTGGATTGTCGCCATTTGTCCACATCGACATACCGGTAGCCTCCGGACCGCAATCCATCCACGCGGCCGGGGTAACCAACCGGACCATCCGGTGTCATAATGGACGTGCGCATCCGCCGCCGCCATGATCGGACGGGTATTTGCCTTTGACAATGATCGGAAATCATAACCAACAGCATAGCCGACCCTCGGCCGCTCCTCGCGGCAGGCGGCGCCTTGCCGTCCTGGCGCTCGTTGCCGCCACGCTGGCTGCGCCGACGCTCGGCCAGACACGGGCGAGGCCGGCGCCCAGCAAGCGGACGGCGCCCGCGACGCGCCCGGCACCGGAAACCCGTGCGCCGGCCGCACCTAGCCCGCTAACGTTCTGGAACACGGATGTCGCTCCGCTGCTGGAAAATCGGTGCTCGAAGTGCCACGCCGGCGTGCGGCAGCGCGGTGGGCTGGACCTGCGCTCCTTGGAGACGATCCTGCGTGGCGGCGACAGCGGCCCGGCGATCGCGCCCGGCCGGCCCGACGTCAGCCGCCTCTTTCAGTATGTGCAGCCGAAGGCGCCCCTGCACATGCCGCCGGACGCGGGCAAGCAGCTAACTCCGGCCGAGATCGGGACGCTGAAGCGCTGGATCGCCATACTGCCCGCGCCCAAGGTGAAGCCGGTCGCCGGCGCGAACGCCAACGTCGCCTGGGCGCACGACTACGTGGCGGAGCTCGACCACCGCTTTCAGCGCCACGAGACGCCCCCTGCCGGCCTTGCGCCGAGCGCGACGATCGATTGGTTCCTGGCGACCGATTGGCGGCGCGACGGCGTTGCTCCCGCCCGTCCGTGCGACGACGCCACCTTCCTGCGCCGCGTCACCCTCGACATCGCCGGGCGGATTCCAACCCGCGATGAGGCGCGCCAGTTCTTCGCGGACGCGCCGCCGTCCCGGCGGCGTGAATCTCTCGTCGCGAGGCTGCTCGATTCGCCGGATTACGCCCGCCACATGCGCGAGACCTTCGACCCGATACTCATGGGGAGGACCGCTGGAACGGGACCGCCGCGGCGCGGTCGCGGCGGCAGGCGCGGTCCGGCGCCGACCGGCCAGGACAGCGCCTGGCTCGCCTACCTCGACGATGCGTTCCAGCATAACCGGCCGTGGAACGCGATGGTTCGCGATATGCTTGTCGCGCGCGCGACGGAAGGGCCGGCCCGCGGCGCGCCGTGGTTCCTCGCCGAGCGCAACAATAGCCACCAGGCCATCGCGGAGGCGGTCGCGCCCATCGTTTTCGGGGTGAAGATCAACTGCGCGCAGTGCCACAACCACCCGCTCGTATGGGAGATCGAGCAGCGCCACTACTGGGGCCTCGTCGCCGCGTTCGAGCGCAGCAAGAACATCGATACGGAGACAGGCCCCGGCGTGGCGGAGAGCGCGGTCGGCGGCTTCATCAAGTTTGCGAACCTGAAGAAGGAGACGCAGCCCGCCGAGCTGGTCTTCCTGAACGGGACCAGCGTGCCGGAGAAGGCGCCGGGGCCGGACGAGAAGGAGGCCGACACGCCGGACCGCTACCTCGTGCCGCCGGCGCCGGACGGCAAGCGGCCGCTCAGCCCGGCCGTCCCGAAGTTTTCGCGCCGCGAGGCCCTCGCCGACCTGACGACGCGGAACAACCCGATGCTGGCGCGCGCCTTCGTCAATCGAATGTGGGACGCGCTCATGGGCCGCGGCCTCGTAATGCCCGTGGACGAGATCGATTCTCGCCATCCGGCGAGCCATCCGGAGCTGCTGGCCTGGCTGACGCGCGATTTCGAGCAGAGCGGCTACGATGTGAAGCGGCTCGTCCGCACGATCGTCCAGACCAACGCCTACCAGCTCGACACGAGGCCCGGCGGCAAGTCCGCGCCGCCGCCCGACTCGTTCGCGCGCGCCCTGGACAAGCCGTTGACGGCCGAGCAGCTCGTCCACTCGCTGCTGATCGCGACGGGCGCGCCGCCGGACGGCGAGGAGCGGCTGGACCGCGCCTTCGCGGCCAAATTCCCGGACGTGATGCCGGCGACCTACAGCCCCACGCTCCAGCAGGCGCTCTTCCTTTCGAATTCGCCGCTGCTTGAGGAACTGCTCAAGCCGGCGGCCGGCACGATGCTCGCGCGCCTCATTGCGTTGCCGTCGGCCGATGCACGTGTGCGCGAGGCGTTCGGCGCTGTGCTCGGCCGCGCGCCCGACGCCGCCGAGCTGAAGCAGTGCCGCGCTGTGCTGGAGGGCCAGAAGGCGGTGACGGGCGCGAAGAACCTGCTTTGGGCGCTGCTCACCTGCGCCGAGTTCCAGGTGAACCACTGAAATGAAAGCAAAATCACCAATCGTCGCAGGCGCTTGCACGCCGCCTGAGCACGCGATGCACCGGCGCCTCTTCCTGCAGGGAGCGATCGGGGCGGGCGCCGCGTCGCTGATGAGCTGGAACGGCCTCTTCTCGGCGCCGGCATTCGCCGCGGAGGTGAAGAAGCAGCAGAAGCACTGCATCCTGCTCTGGCTCTGCGGCGCGCCGAGCCAGTTCGAGACCTGGGACCCGAAGCCGGACAGCATCTACAGCGGGCCGTTCCGAAGCATTCCGACGAAGATCCCCGGCGTGCGATTCGGCGAGCTGATGCCCCGCTGCGCGACCATCGCGGACCGGCTCTCGATCGTCCGCTCGATGAAAACGAAGCAGGGCGAGCACCTCCAGGCGATCAACCTGCTGCAGCGGGGCGCGGAGCCGCGCGAGCCGTTCGTCCGGCCAACGCTGGGCTCCGTTCTGGCGCAGCAGCTCGGCCACCTCGACAGCCCGATCCCCAACTTCGTTCTGCTTGATCCCTGCCCGGAAGGCAACGAGTTCAAGGAGTTCAAGGCAGGCAACTGGGCCGGATGGCTCGGCGCGCAGTACGGCCCGGTGCGGGCGGGCGGCGAGTATAAGCTGGAAGACGTGACGCGCCTCGCTGACGAGACGACGCAAGACCAGGAGCAGCGCGAGGCGCTCCGCCGCTTCTTGACGCGTAAGTACGAGAACGACCACGCCAGCTCGGCCGCCTCCTCGCAGAACGCCGTCTTCTCGCGCGTCAAAGGCCTCATGTCCTGCGCGGACCTGTTCGATCTGGACAAGGTTAAGCCTGCCGACCGCGAGAGGTACGGACCCGGCACGTTCGGCCTGCACACGCTGCTGGCCCGCAACCTGGTGGAGGGCGGCGCGCCCTTCGTCATGGTCGCGAACGGCATGCCGTGGGACTGCCACGTATTCCAGCACGAGATCTACCAGATGCTCGTGCCGGAGGTCGATCGCATCATCTACCACCTGATAACCGACCTGGAGCAGCGCGGCCTGCTGGACAGCACGCTCGTGGTGATGATGGGCGAATTCGGCCGGACGCCGTGGCTCAACGCCGCCCGCGGCCGAGACCACTACCCGGACGCCTGGAGCCTGGCGATGGCCGGAAGCGGCATCAAGCGGGGCGCCGTGGTCGGGGCGACAGATGCGGACGGCGTCGACGTGGTCGGGCAGGCGTTCAACGAGAAGAACCTGTTTGCAACGATCTTCACGGCGCTCGGAATCGAGCCGTACGCGGAGTACACGGAGAGGGACATCGCCACGTTCTACCGCGTCGAGGAGCACGCGCCGCCGATCCGGGAGATACTCGCGTGAACGGCAGAATTGCACTGAGCTCCGCAGCCGCCCGCGATGCAACTGCGGACGCACCTGGCAGCCTGCGGCCGGGAGGAGCCACGGCAGCCCGATCCGAGCCCCAGACCGGGCCGGCGAGTCCCGCTGCGGCCGGCGCCCGCCCGCAGTCGAATAACGGGCCGACGCCGGCGGCATCGAATGGTCCGGGCGTCAAACTCGTCGCCGGCAGGGAGATATCGCTGCCGACAGCCGTGCTGGCGATCGACGCGCACCCGGACGGCAAGCGGCTCTACGCGGCCTGTTTCGACGGCGGGGTCTACGAAGTGGCGATCGAGACCGGCGCGCTCCGGCGTCTCGGCAAGCACGACAGCTACGCGAGCGGCATCGCGTACGCGCCGCGGTCCGGCAGGCTGATCTCGGCCGGATACGACGGCACGCTGCGCTGGATCGATCCTGCCGCGGGCACGCAGGTCCGTTGCGTAGAAGCGCACAAGTTCTGGTCGTGGAAGATGCGGGTCTCGCCGGATGAGCGGCTGGTCGCCTCGGTAACGGGCCAGTACATGGCGGGCGGGTACAAGTACGAGCCGGCGGCCGAGCAGGAGCCGAGCGTCCGCGTGCTCGACGCCGGCACCGGCAAGCTCCTGTGGAGCTTCTCACATGTCCCGCCGGTCCAGTCAGTCGCGTTCAGCCCGGACAGCAGGTACATCGCCGCCGCCAACCTGATGGGCGAAATCCGCATTTGGGACGTCCAATCAGGCAAGCAACAGGCCGGCTGGACCACGCCGGACTTCACCTGCTGGGGGATCATCAAGAGCCATCACTACGTCGGCGGCATATTCGATCTGGCCTTCACGCCGGACGGACGGGAGCTGCTGGGATGCGGCATGGGACCGATGGTCGATCCCATGGCGGGCAACGGAAAGCAGACCTGGCAGCGCTTCGCGTGGTCCGAGTCTCCGGCGCGCAAGGGCGGGGAGATCGCGGAGGGAGACGCCGGCCGGGGGCTGATGGAGGCGATCACGTTTCACCCCGACGGCCGTTCGTTCGTGATGGCCGGCAAGCTAGCGCAGGGCAAGTGGAGCGCCGCGCTCTTCGACGCGACGACCGGCCGCATGCTCCACGCAGTGGACACGAAGATGCGAACGACCGGCGCGGTCTGGCTGCCGGGCGGCGCGCATCTCGCGCTCTGCGGCGCGACCAGTCAGGAGCGCAAGAAGAACGGCCGCTGCCCCGACTTCGGCCACATTAAGCTTTACGACCTGGCAGTCACCGGCTGACGCCGCCGGACCGCATCGCCCGCGCTCGGTTGCCGGCAATCACGATTCCCGATATAATGATGTAAAGTTAGGACGAAGGAGAAGGACAGATTGGCCAAGACAGTCGTGATCGAGGAGCTGCCGGCGGATACGCAGCACATACTCGAACAGTTACTCTCTACCGATGAGCCCGTAGTATTGTCACGAAACGGGAGACCGTTCGGCGGGATGGTCGCATACGCGCCCGACACGAATGTGGTCGACTCGGGGGACCATGGCGACCGTTCGCTGCGCGATGCCGTGGAGCGGGGCGAGGCGGACTACGCCGCCGGACGCTATATAACGCTGGACCAGTTTCGCGCGAAGCACGCCGGCCGTATCGGGTCAGAGCCCGAGTGAGCGCGGAACTGATCATTTTGCCCGTTGCCGAAGCCGAACTCCTCACGTTGCCGCAGCCCGAATTGCGGCGTATCCTAATGCACATGGACTTTCTGTGCGAGTTTCCACGCGCAGCGCAAGCGGCTGAATTTGCGGGGTTTCCCGATCTCCGCCGCGCAGTTTCCGGCAACTATCTCATCTACTACGCTTTCGATGCCGCTCGCAACGCGGTTCGTGTGTACACTGTGCGCCACGCTGCCCGTACCCCGCTCCGCGACAGCGACATTCGACGGTGACATCAGCGCAGCTCGCGCTCTGCGGCGCGAGCAGCCAGGAGCGCAAGAAGAACGGCCGCTGCCCCGACTTCGGCCACATCAGGCTTTACGACCTGGCAGGTCGAGCGCTGCTGCCCCTCCAGCAGGTCGGCGAGCGCCCTCGCCGAGGCGCCCGCTTGGGCATCCATGTGCCCTTCGAGTGCCTTTAGCTTCTCTCTGGCATCGTCCGGGGCGCCACTCGCAAACTCGAACCCTCATGGTGGACGAGGTGGAGCTTTACTTTCGTGCTCAGTATCCGAAGGCGCGGCAGCGCCCGCAGCTTATCGCGATCGTCGGCCCGGCATACGCCTGCCGACAGCGCCAGCGCCGCTGCCGCAAGCAAAAGGTGCATGAATAGCTCCTAAACGCGGACAAGGCTGTCGACTGAACTCGGATCTAGCGGATTTGACCGGTTACTCGGATTACCGTCGATCGCGGCGCGGCGCTACTTTCGCACGCGTTCGGCCCCCGCGGCGTCGACACGGCGCACTACTTCCGCGATAATCGCGTCCGGCAGCGCTGCGGCGGGCGCGGTGACCGGGAACGCGGCGATCGCGTCGGGCGAGAGCGGCGCGGGCGGCGACGCGGCCGTTCCGCCTGTCTTCGGCTGGGACGCAAGCGGGTAGCGGAGGAGGCTCACGGTGGCCGCGACCTGCGGGCCGGCGCGATACTTCACGGTGAAGAGATAGGCGCCCGGCTGCGCGTCGGTGCGCCAGAGCGCGTAGCCCTGGCCTCGGCCCCGCGCGCTCTTGACGAGCAGCAGGTCGTTCAGCTTCGCACGCAGGCCGAGTGTATCTAAGAGCGCCGGGCTGCCTTCGTCGATGACCGTCTGTGCCGGCAGCAGGACGGGCAGGGGCGTCGCGAGCTTGATCGTCTGGCGCGCCTCCTTCGTCAGCTTGCCGGCATAGAAGTCATTGGCGTTCGTGGCGGCCTTGAACTCGGGCTTCTGGATGCCTGAAATCTGCGCCTCTTGGACCAGCGGCGGCACGGCGTTCCCGGCAGCCTCCAGCCACTTCTGCACGTCCAGATAGGGACCGCCCGTCTTCGCGTCCGATACCCAGACGCCGTCGTTGGCCTTCATCGCCTCCAGCAGGCAGTAGGTGAGAAGGCCCTGGTTGTACCGGCTCGACTCGTAGCTCACGGCGTCCGCCGCGCAGCCCGCCAGGATGTAGGTGCCGGTCCGGTCCTTCATGTCCTCCCACGAGCGCCGGATGTCGCTGCCCACTTCGCGTTTGCCGAATTCACCGCTCGCGCAGGTGTCGAGGATCACCGCGCGCTTGGCCGCGTTTATCTTCGCCAGCTTCTCGCTGAGAAGCCGGCCGCTGATCGTCACTGTTGGGAAGAGCGCGGTGCCGGGGGTGGCGTCGTCGGCGTCGGAGGTCACATAGTAGTAGTCGCGATCTCCGCTGCCGGCCGCGACGCCGTGGCCGGAGAGGTAGAGCAGCACGATGTCGGTGGAGCGCGCGGACTTCGCGATCGTATCCAGCGCATCGAGGATGTTGGCGCGGCTGGCGGGCTTCAGGTCCTGGTGCTCGGCGTCGCTCGCGAGGAGGGTGGAGAAGACGCGCTCCCTGCCGACCCAGCCCTCTGCGGCGGCGCGCGCCGTCCGTTCGAAGTCGATCGCATCTTTGGCGGCGAAGCGCAGCGCCAGCTTCGGCCCGGCGTAGCGGCTTGCGCCGGCGGCGAGGATGAAGATTCGCGGCGGCACGACGGGCGCGGCGACGGGGGCGGAGACGCCGACATAGGCCGCGCGGCTGGCGAGGTAGTCCGGCCGGTCCGGCCGCGCCATCTTGTCGAAGGTGTGGCCCACCACGCGCAACTGATTGGCCGCCTCGCCGCCGGGCAGCAGCTTTCCGGCGAACTCCGGCCGCGAGAGGTCGACCGTGAAGATGCGCGTCCTATCCGTCTTATCCGACAATTTCGTCCTATTGGCCCTGGCGGGCCCGGGATCGGTGAAGATCAGCGCATCGTTGAGGAAGACTTCGGTAGGCCCGATGCCGCCGCCGCGGTCGGTGAGCGTTACCGTCGCGCGCCTGCCGGTTCGCGCGATCGTCGCCTCCGGCGGGAGGTGGATGGCGATCTCCGTAAGCGGCTTGACCTTGCGCAGCGGCTCCTTGTTAAAGCCCATGATCTTCGCGAGAAGGCCCGGCTCGTAGTAGTCGGCCTTGAGCTGCTTCAGGTCGATGGAGGTGTTCTGCACTACCCAGCAGAGGCCGGCGATGTCGCCGCCGTTGCTGGCGTCGTATCGGCCGTCGGGATCGGTGACGGCCCAGGTTCCATCGTCGAAGGACATCACGCGGCAGAGCAGGCGACCTGTGGCGGTTTCCCAAAGCACCGTCGTTCCATCGGTGCTGGCGCTTAGCATGTACCCATCGTCATGAGAGAAGACGGCCGTCGTTACTTCAGCGGTATGCCCAACGAACGCGCGCACCTCACGGCCAGTCGCCGTCTCCCAAAGCCGGACCGTATCCCCGCCGTAGGAGTTGCCGGAGGTCAGTACGTACTCACCGTCCGAGGAGAAGGCTGCTGAATTAACCCGTGAATCTGCTCCAAATCTTCGTATCTCCCGACCCGTTGCAGTATCCCATAATTTAGGCGGGAATCCGTCACTGGTCGTCAGGACGAATCGCCCGTCCGCGGAGAACACCGCGGAATGGAAAGCATCATGCAAGTAGTTGAACGTCTTGTCATGATCTGCCACGAATGTGCGTAAATCGCGGCCGGACGCAGTCTGCCACAGTTTGGCTGTTCCGTCCTCGCTCGCGGTGAGGACATACTGGCCGTCGGGCGAGAACACTGCTGAGTCAACAAAGAATCTGTGCCCCGCAAACCTACGAATCTCGGCGCCGGTCGCCGCAGACCAAAGCCTTGCCGTATTATCCAAACTCGAGGTCAAGACATACCGTCCGTCGGCCGAGATGACTGCGGAGGATACGGACTCTTGGCCCACGAATTGACGCACGTCCCGGCCCGTGGTCACCTCCTGAAGCCTCAAGATATTGTCCTTGTTTGCTGTGAGGAAATACCGATCGTCACTTGAGAAGACTTCCGGCAGTTTGGAGGGCAAACCACCTGCTCCTCTTCGCAGTTCCCGACCCGTGGTCGTTTCCCACAACCGGCTCGTTCCGTCCCAGGCGGTCGTTAATAGGTAATTGCCGCGCGGAGAAAGGACGGCCGAACGGACATACTTGCTTGGACCGGACATTCCGAACCGTCGAACCTCGCGTCCAGACGCTGAATCCCAAGCTCGGACTGTATTGTCGTTGGCAATCGCCAGAATAAACCTGTCGCCCCAGACAAGGGCAGCAGTACAGCCTTCGCCTACCGGAGCACCGTACCGGAGGGCCTCGATACCGGTTGCCGTTTCCCAAAGCCGAATGGTCCCGTCTCCGCTCGCAGTTAAGACGTAACGATCATTCGAGGAGAACACTGCCGAACAAACGGCACCCGAGTGTCCACGGAATCGTCGAATTTCGCGCCCGGTCCCCGCGTCCCAGAGCCTGGCGGTTTTGTCGAAGCTGGCGGTGAGGACGAAGCGTCCGTCTGACGAGAAGACGGCGGAGCGAACAGGAGACGAATGTCCGGCGAATCGGCGGACTTCCCGACCAGTCGCCGCAAGCCAGAGGCGCGCCGTCTTATCCCAACTCGCTGTCAGTACGTACTTACCGTCGGGCGAGAGCACAGCGGAAGCAACAAAGGACGAATGGCCCGTGAACTTGCGGAGTCCTCGGCCTGTTGCCGTGTCCCACAGACGAGCAGTGTTGTCCCCGGCTGCGGTCACGACCCATCGATCCTTCATTCCGAATGCAGCGGAATCGAGCCCGCCCGTGTGTCCCACGAACCTGCGGACCTCGCGACCAGTCGCCGTTTCCCATAACCTTGAGGTCTCGTCATCGCTCGCGGTCAGGACGAACGCACTGTCACGAGAGAAAACCGCGGAGTTGATCGAACCGGAATGCCCCACGAAGGTACGAAGTTCCCGCCCGGTCGTCGCCTCCCACAGTCGCGCGGTCCTATCGTAGCATGCTGTTAGGACGAACCGTCCATTAGGGGAGAGGGTCGCAGACTTGAGCAAACCGGAATGACCGAGTTGCGGGACGAGCGCAACTTGATCCGAGTCGGCGCCATGGACGGCTGGGCGGGACGCGGGCTTTGTTGCGAAGCGCCGCGGCGGCGGCTGGAGCGCCCAGGCGTTCGGCGCCGCAACGATGCCAAGTGCCACCGAGAACGTGAGCGCAATGAACGGAGCGGCATGTTTCTTATTTGTAAGGTTCAACGTCCCGCCGCCGGCATCGCAGCGGGGAGCGGCCGCTTCGCGTGAAACGCCTTGGTGATCTCGCCGGCCAGGCGCAGGTACCAGTCGCTGGGCAGGGCGCCGCCGTCGGCGTCGAGGGTGAGCCAGTTGCCCTGGTCGGGCGCGTCGGAGCGGCGGGGAGCGGCCTTGAACATGGCGGTGCCCTCGTTGACCTCGTCGAACATGGCGATCTTGAGCATCCGGGCGCCGGCCGCGCGGGCGCTGACCGCCTGGTTCCAGAGGAACTGGCCCTTAAGGCGCGGGATCTGGTTCTCCGGTGAGCGGGGGTTCAGGTTGTGCCAGGAGAAGCCGGGAAATATGACCGGCATGTAGAGCTGGCCGTGCGCCGCCGTCGCCGCCAGGTCCGGGGCGAGCTGCTCCGTCTTCCAGCGCTCGACGCCGGCCAGGTCGCCGTAG
Organism: Chthonomonadaceae bacterium; assembly: GCA_035295045.1. GTDB lineage: Bacteria > Armatimonadota > Chthonomonadetes > Chthonomonadales > Chthonomonadaceae > DATGJU01. The sequence continues at coordinate 2,232 of DATGJU010000081.1, read as the reverse complement.
CGGCCGACGGTCCAGGGCTGGACCACGTCCATCGCCTGGTAGACCTCCGCCCAGGCCGGGTCGGGGTTGGCGTCGCGGGTGCGGCTGCGCCAGAAGGCGGGTGTCCCGCCGATGTAGCAGGCGCCGGCCGTGGTTTGGAACCAGCGGATGATGGCGAGCGCCGCGGCGGTGTCGGCGGGCGGGTGGCTGCGGTCGTTCAGGCCCATGCCCCAGACCGAGACGACGGGCTTCCCCTTGTGGCGCAGGTAGCGCGGGCTGGCGGTGACGTGCAGGTCGTTGACGAGGTAGTTCCAATCCTTCTGCAGGATGTCCGCCATCGTCTCGGCCCGCGCGCCGCTGATGTCGTATTCGATGGCAAAGGTACGGCCGGTCTTCTCCGCGGCAGCCATGATGTTCTTCAGCACGCCATCGCCCTGCGCCCGGCTGCCGGGAATGTCGCTCAGGAAGCGCTGGACGAGGACGCCGTCGAGGCCGTACCGCTTCATCCACTCGAAGTGGCGCATCACGATGTTGCGGTTGAATGAGGAGAAGAGGTAGGCCGGCTTCGCGCCGATCGACTCGCCGGGGATCGGGGCGAGATCCTTCGGGTCGAACTCGCTCAGGTCCGGGTAGAGGTCGACGGTCATCGTCTCCGGCGAGGGCGCGCCGCGCGACCAGTGGCTCCAGCCGACATTCGCGCCGTCGCCCGGTGTTCGAAACCAGCCCTGGTAGCCGAACAGCACCTTGCCGTCCAGCGTGGAGGCATCGACTACGGCCTGCGCGCCGGCGGCGCCGGCCAGCGTGAGGAGGAGAACGAGGGGCAGCGCAATGCGCGCGAATATCTGCATGGCGGCTCGTTCGGCGGTTCCGCGCACTTCTCCTCCTGGCGGCCCGGTTCTCGCGGCGTACGCCCGCTGTGCAGCCGCCGGGCCGATCTGGGACCCGCGATGTTGCGTGCGCCTCGCAGGCATCTGCGCGCCCGCCTGGATAGCATGGTGGCTGGACCGCGACCTGTATGCGTCGAGTATAACGAGGGATCATTAGCAGGCCATTAGCCGTGCGGTCCGCCTGGTTAACGCGGCGTGGATACCGGCCGGCGAATAGAAAGGATTTGAACCCCAAGGGGCGAATGAAGCAGTGCCAACCGCCTATCCTGCCAACCAGGAACCAGAAACCAGGAACCATATTTCCGTCCCGGCGACACGATCGGGCCCACCACTCAGATCCGGAGCCATCGATGCAGTCCATGCAGGCCGGCGCGGCAGTCCGCGACATCACACCCCCGGAGTCGCTGCTTCGCGCAGACCGCGTCTGGCTCTGGGGATTCGGCAGTCGGACGCAGCCGTGCGGTGGCGTTCACGACCCGCTTTCGGTGCGGGCGCTGGCGCTGACCGACGCCGGGCACGGAATCGCCGTGCTCGTCTCGCTGGACGTCTGCGCGCTCGAGCCGCAGTCTACCGGCCGCGTTCGGAGCGAAGCTGCACGATCGTATGGCCTTTCCGCCGCCGGCATCTGCCTTAACGTTACACACACGCACGGCGCGCCTGCGATGGTCTCGATTCCAACGTGGACGGCTGGTTTCGCTCTGGCCGATCAAGATTATGTGCGGCTTGTCGAGCAGCGGACCGTGGAGACGATCGGAGCCGCCCTCGCCGCCCTGGCGCCCGCGAAGCTGCGGCTGGCGCGCGGCCGGTCCAGCATCGCCATCGACCGCCACTTCGGCGAGCCGGGCGTCCACGACCGAACGCTGGACGTGCTGCGGGCCGTCGGAACCGGAGGCGAGACGATCGCAACCGCCATCTTCACCGCCTGCCATCCGGTCTGCCGGGGCGATTACAACCGCGTTTCCGCGGACTTTGCCGGCGTGGCCCGCGAGCAGGTTGAGCACCGGCTCGGCGGCATCGCCCTCTTCGTCCAGGGTTTTACCGGCATCTCCAATCCGCGTGTTCGCGATGCGGAGACGATTGGGGAGGCGCTTGCCGCGGAGACTGTGGCGCTCTGCGCGGGATCGATAACCGAGGTCGCCGGTCCGCTGCGCTGCGTGCTCGGCTCGGTCAACCTGCCGCTCGAGCCACTGACAGCACCGGATGTGCTCGCCCGTGCCGCTGCCGCGGGCGGCGTCCATGCTCGCTGGGCGCGGGCGATGGCGGCCCAGGGCGACGCGGCGCCGGGAGCTCTGCGCACCCCGATCCAGGCGATCGCGATTGGCGATGGCTCGGACGCCTGGCTCCTCTCGGCGAGCGGGCACGAGGT
>DATGJU010000080.1:0-5386 GCA_035295045.1 Chthonomonadaceae bacterium | reverse complement strand
GAACGCGGTGTGCGCTTCGTGCAGCTCTTTCACGAGGCCTGGGACCATCACAGCGAGGTTGTCAAAGGCGTTAAAGAGCAGACCGCCAAAACCGACCAGGCAAGCGCCGCCCTCATCAAAGATCTCAAACAGCGCGGCCTGCTGGAGGATACGATCGTGTTGTGGGGCGGCGAGTTCGGCCGGACGCCGTTCGTCCAGGGCGACCTCTCGAAGCCGAACGGCCACGGCCGCGACCACCTCGGCTCCGCCTACAGCATGTGGATCGCGGGCGGGGGCTTCAAAGGCGGCACGGTCTACGGCGAGACGGACGAGTACTGCTACAACGTGGCGAAAGACCCGGTACACGTCCACGACATGCAGGCGACGATGCTCCACGCGCTCGGCATCGACCACACGCGGCTCACCTATCGCTACCAGGGCCGCGAGTTCCGCCTGACCGACGTGTATGGCAACGTCGTCCGGCCGCTGCTGGCATGAGAGAGGAGACGCGACTGTGCCACATCTCATAGAACAACCACTTGAGGCGCCGCTTGCAGGGCCGAAGCGGATCCGCTGGACCCGCGATCAATGTACGATGATTGCGACCGCCGGAATCCTGACGGGCCGCTACGAGTTGATTGAAGGAGAGATCTACTCCAAGATGGGACAGAACGCTCCGCACGCATACGTAGTGAAGGCAGTCATGGTCTGGCTCGCGCATATATTCGGCTTGGACTACGTTCGCGATCAGCTGCCCATCACGGTCGGCGGCGAGAATGCCGAACACAATGAGCCGGAGCCAGATGTTGTCGTGACTACGCTGCCGTACACCGCATTCTCGCAACGGCACCCGCAGCCGGCGGAGATACGGCTGCTCGTCGAGGTCTCCGACTCGACTCTAGCCTTTGACCTCAACACGAAGTCCCGAGTCTACGCTGGGGAAGGGGTTACGGACTACTGGATCGTCGACGTATCGGCGCGTCGCCTCCTCGTCATGCGCGCGCCCGGTCCGGCGGGCTATGCCTCCACGGTCGCCTTCTCCGAGGACGAGCGATGCGCCCCGCTCGCGGATCCGGAAGCGGCGGTACTGGTGGCCGATCTGCTTCCACCGCTCTGACCCAAGGAGGTCGATTTGTTACAAAGGATGTCCCGCCGACTGTGGCCGACGTTGATCGCCCTGCTGGCTGCAGTCTCGCTCCTCGCTGCGTCGAATCCGGCCCGCGCCGCGGGAGCCGACGCCGCGTCCGTCACCGGCGTCGTCGACCGGCTCCTGGATGCCTGGAACAAGCGCGACGCCGCAAGTTTTTCGGCGCTCTTCTCGGAAGACGGCGATTTCATCGAGACTCGCGGCGGCCGAATCCACGGTCGATCGAACATTCAGGCGGCAGTCGCGAAGCTGTTCAAGCAGGCCAAGGCCGAAAACCATGCGGCGCGCGGGCAGACCGACGTAAAGATGGTTAAGCCGGACGTCGCGCTCATACTCGCGCGGCTCTCCATTACGAGCGGAAAGTCGGCGCCGGGCGGCGCGCTCGCGACTGCCGTGCTCGTCAGCGCCGGCGGGAAGTGGCGGATCAGCGCGCTGGAGGTGGCTACGGGCGTGCCTGCGGCAAGCGGCAAGCGTTAACGGTTGCCGGGTAGAAGAGTGCTAAAAGAGTGCTAATGGTTGCAGGGCGGCCTTCCGAAATAAGGTTATAGAGGAGGAACCGCCTTGACTCTTGCCCCATTGCGCGCGCGGTCCGATCCGAGCAGTTTTGCGGAGCCGCGCACCAACACGGACCGCGACCTCGCCTATCGAAACGGCGTCGCCGACCATTTCGAGTCGGCGCGCGGATCGACCTACGAGAAGCTCTGGAGCTTCGCGCGATTTGCCCCCCGCCAGCGGCTGACGATGCTCCTCTCCAAGTTCGAGCTGATGAAGCAGATCCTTGAGGTGCAGGGCTCGATCGTCGAGGTCGGCGTGCATTTCGGCGCGGGTCTGTTCGAATGGACGCAGCTCTGCGAAATCCTGGAGCCCCGCAACTACCAGCGGACCATCCACGGCTTCGACAACTTCGAGGGCTTCCAGGCGATCACCGAGAAGGACGACCATGCGCGCAAGAGCGTCCACCTGCGGCCAGGCGGATTGAGCGCGAACGTTTACGAAGACCTGCTGGAGAACATCCGCATCTACGATTCGGCGCGTGCGCTCGGCCACATCGAGAAGGTGTTCCTGCACAAGGGAAACGCACTGGAGACGATTCCGGCCTTTGTCGAGGCGAACCCTCAGCTCGTCGTCAGCCTGCTCTACCTCGACGTGGACCTCTATGCGCCGACGAAGGTCGCCATCGAGTGCCTCTACGACAGGATGCCGAAGGGCGCGATCCTGGTCTTCGACGAGCTGAACTGCGACAAGTTCCCCGGCGAGACTGTCGCGGTGCATGAGCTGCTCGGCATCGGGAATCTGAGGATCCGCCGCTCGCCGTTCGATACCTGGATGTCCTACGCGATCAAGGAGTAGCCGGGCGCAAGAGGCGGTTGGCGTTCGGTGTTTGGTGTTCGGCAGTCGGCCGAAGACAGTAGGGCGTCGAGGATCAGGGAGGAACCGGTTATGGGCATCACCAACGAGACAATTGCGCGGGTCCGGGCGGGCGAGATCGTGCACCTGCGCGCGCCGCGAGACTTCTCGCCGCTGTACCATCTCCTGACATGCAACCTCGAGCACGAGATCGAGTGTGAGACGCCGTTCCCACAGGCGTTCCACGGGCTGTTCTGGGAGGAGGAGCTCCAGCCCGCCCTGGCCACGCTCGTAGCACAACTCGACGCCTCCAAGGACCACTACCGGCTGCTGGCGCAAACGCTCATCGACGGCGGGGTCTCGGCGGAGGAGGGCCTGCTGGACATCACGCTCGACAAAAGCCTGCGGCTCTGCCTGACCGGCCGGCACAAGAAGAACTACGGCTACCAGATCCATCGCGACAGCTGGTTCGACCTGGCGCCGGACGGCGTGAACATCGTGCTCTACCTGACGGACGTTCCGGCCCACGGCAACACGCAGTTCTATACCGACACATTCGGCGTGGACGTGCCACACGACCCAACGACCCGCCGCGTGCTGGACGACTCCGATCTCCGGCGCGTCACCGCCTTCCACTGCCGGGCAGGCGACGTCCTGGTCTTCAGCGGCGACCATCTGCACAGCGGCGCGCTCTGCGAGACCGACCGGTTCTCCGTCGAATTCCGGCTCTCGCGCTGCTGGGAGTACGGCCGGCCGGACCAGGGGATCGAGTACCGGGGATTGAGTGAGTTCATTTGATCTTAGCGATGGCGATCAGCTCGCCCTCGGCCAGAGGAAGCCCGGCGAGCCGCGGCGCGGCAAGGTAGCGCTGGCGCAGGAGGCCCTCGTCGGCGAAGTCGATCTGCTCGAAGCCCTGCTCGGCGAGAAATGCCGGCAGGGCTTCGCGGCGGATGCCCCATTGGAACGGCTCACCGCGGCGACGGAGCCACCAGTTGACGAACGGCGAGGCGTGCGGGAAGTGGACGCGGCCGTCCGCCAACGGCTCCATGAATGTGAAGACGACCGTTGCCTCCGGCAGCCGCAAACTGCCAACCGCCCCGAACAGGCGGCGCGCCTCCTGCTCCGTCAGGTACATCAGCAGGCCTTCAACTACGAAAATGGTCGGCAGCGCGGGGTCGAACCGGGCTGAGTCGATGAGCGCCTTCCCCAGGTCGGTAACGGTCAGGTCCGCCGGTACGAGGGTAAAGTTCGGCCCGAGGGTGCAGTGAGCGTCGAGGACCTGTCTCTTGGTCCGCTGTGTCGCCGGATGATCGATCTCGACGAACTGGACCGCCGGATAGTCGGAGTGCAGCCGCCAGCAGAGACTATCGAAGCCCGCGCCGACGTTGACGACCTGGCCGGCGCCAAGCTCCAGCGCCGCGCGTGCAGCATCCTCAATGAATCGCTTGCGGACAATGTAGTGCGCCTGGATACCGGGCAGCACGAGGCGCTCGACCAGGCGCGCAATGGCGCGGCCCCACCCCTGGCGCAGCGCCCACAGCAGGAGCCTACCGTTGGGGTACGTGTCGCCGATGACCCAGGCGCCAAGCTCGGAGGACTTGGCAGGCAGGATCGCGGACACAACGGGATCTCTTCCGGCCGCCGCGAAGCTGCCTGCGATCAGAGTGGCGGTGCCGCTTGGCGCCTCACTGTGCATTCCCGTCTTTAACGTCGATCAGGCCGATGTCGATGCCCTGTCCGCCGATGGTCTGGTGGCAGTGCGCGGCGATGACGATCTTTGCGCCGGGCTTAAGCAGGGCGCGGGCGGCGGGCGCGATCTCCAGCGGCTCGTACGCGGTGTTGTAGCCGGACTCGGTGGCGGCCAGCGCGCCGTCGACGTAGATTTCCACGTCCTCGTCGTGGAAGACGCTGAACTGCAGGTTGGACCAGGAGCCGCTCGGCAGCGTGAACTCGCGACGGATCCAGATGTCCGGCGTGGTCCAGCGGGTGTGCGGCCCGCCGACGGTCCCAAAGAGCGCGGGCCCCTCTTTCCAGCCGGAGTCGTCGAAGCCGGGACGCATCCAGCCATCGGCGGGCTGCTCGGTGGTGTAGCGCCAGATGAGCGGGCTCGCCTGCGAGGTGGCGACGACAGTCGTGACTTTCGGGCGGGGCGGCAGCGGCGCCCAGGGTCCGACCTTCTCGCGGTCGCGGGCCGCCCATTTCATCCAGGTGGGCCGGTCGGAGAGCATCTTGATGAAGAAGCCGCCCACCACGGGCCGCGCGTGCATGCCGCCGCTGCGCACGTTGGTGGTGATGTAGCTGTCGGCGATGGGATCGCGCGCGGTCGTCTCGTTCAGGTAGGCGTAGATCGGCTCCGTCAGCGTGTCGAAGTCCTTGCGATTGTCGGCGAGGGTGGCGCTCCAGTAGGACCAATCTGTCTTCGTCAGCTTGGTGCGGCTGTCGAGCGGCACGCCGTACTTCTGCATCACCTGCTTGTAGTAGGCGACCTCGCGCTTCGCAACCGACGGCGGAAAGACATTCAGGCCGAGGATGCGGTCCCACACCAGGTTGTACTTCTGGCTCCAGGTTCCGGGCTTGTCGAACGCGAGGCGCGAGTGGCCGCCGTCCTCCGTGACCTGGATCCAGTGGGCGGCGTCGGTGCGCGCCTCCTTCGCGTAGCGGTCCGCGGTGGCCGTGTCGCCGCGCATGCGGCAGAGGTCGCCGTAGGCGGCGAGGCCAAGGATTGCCTTCACGGAGAGGTTGGCGTTGTGCGCCAGGTGGCCCATGAAGTCGTCGGTGCAGAGCTGCTCCTCCGGATCGAGGCCGTACTTTTCCAGGTACTCGGCCCACTGCGTCAGCTTCGGCCACCACTTGGAGACGAAATCGGCGTTGCCGTCGGTCTGGCAGACCGCGTCGCAGAGGATCAGCATATTG
>DATGJU010000079.1:0-5767 GCA_035295045.1 Chthonomonadaceae bacterium | reverse complement strand
AGCCTGACGTGGTTCGACAAGGAGGAGTTTGCCAAGCCGAAGGGGATCCGTCCGCCGACCAAGGCGAGCGCCACCACACCTGACATCGCCGTCGTCGAGGGAAATCCGGGCACGTACGGCGACATCACCGAGCGCGCGATCGACGAGCTCGGCGGCATAGAGAAGTTTGTGAAGCGGGGCGACAAGGTCGTCATCACGCCCAACATGGGCTGGATGCGCACGCCGGAGCAGGCCGCCGCCACGCACCCGGACGTGCTGCGCCGCCTTGTGCAACTCTGCCAGAGGGCCGGCGCCGCTCGCATCACCTGCATCGACTACACGCTGGACGATTGGAAGCTCGCGTTCGAGGTGTGCGGAGCCAACCGCGCGGTCGCGGGCACCATGGCGCGGCTCGTGTCGCCGACCGAGCAGACGATGTACAAGAGCGTCGACATCCCATCCGCCGTGCCGAGCGCGACGGCCGACGGCAAGCCGTACGAGGCACGCCACCACTTCAACCAGATCGAGCAGCATATTCCGCACGACATCATGGAGGCCGACTGCTTTATCGTCAACCCCGTCGTCAAGGACCATGAAGCGGCGACGATCACCATCGCGATGAAGAAACTGATGGGCTGCATCTGGAACCGCAAGGATTACCATCGGTACGGCCTGCACGACTGCATTGCGGAGCTGAACTGCTTCGTCCGGCCGACCCTGATCGTCACCGACGCGACGCGAGCGCTGCAGACCCGAGGGCCGAAGGGTCCGGGCGAGGTCACCACGCCGAACAAGGTGCTCGCCGGAATCGATCCCGTAGCGTTGGACTCATACTGCTGCCAGTTCCTAACGCGAAAGGGAGTGACGCCGGGCGACGTGAACCACCTGGTCCTTGCCGATAGCCTCGGCCGCGGCAAGGTAGACACCTCCGGCTTGATCATTAAGGAGATCGCCGGCGCGCAGGGCTGACGGAGCGAGGAAGTATCGCCGATGAGCGCAGCGCTTGAGCTGGAGCAAACCTATACGGCCGACGATCTACTGGCATTTCCAGGCGAGTTTCGCTACGAACTCGTGAGAGGCAGGCTGCGCGAGATGCCACCGACTGGCGGCCCACACGGCGAAACGACCTCGCAGGCGAGCTGCCGTATCGCTGTGTTCGTCCAAGACGAGTCGATCGGCCGGTGCTATGCGGCTGAAACCGGATTCCAGATTGCGAGGAAGCCCGACACGGTCCTGGCGCCCGATTTTGCGTTTATCGCGAAGGAGCGAGTCTTATCGCCGCTGCCGGAGGGATACGTGCCGGTAGTGCCGGATCTGGTGATCGAGACGCGCTCCCCGTCGCAAACCGGCGCCTCGGCGCGCGCAAAGATCGATGAGTGGCTGGCAGCAGGGGTTAGAATGGCGCTGGACATCGATCCAGGGCGCAGACGGCTCACGGTATTCCGGCCCGGCCGCCTTCCGCTCGCTCTGGAGATCAAGGATACGTTCGACGGTGAGGACGTACTTCCGGGCTTTGCGCTGAGGGTTTCCCGGATATTCGAGTGAGCGCGCGGGTGGCGCGCCAGGGTTGCTGGAGCACCAGGAGAGAGACTCATGGCGGATTTTCCGCAGCAGATGCCGCTTGGATTAGGGCGCGCCACGGGCCGGTCACGGCCCGCTCAGGCACCGAACGTCGTTGCGATGGCGGAGATCGGCGTAGTAACGCGGAACGAGCCGGGCAGCGCGGCGTACTCTCGCTTTACCGCCGAGCAGAAGCGAAAGATGCGCGCCGAGCCGGGCAACGCCGTGGCGCACCGTACCGTGCTGATCCGGCGCAGCGTCCAGATCTTCACGTTCGCGCTCTTCGTCCTCTTCTTCTTTCTGACCACCGCGACGGGCAAGGAGCTGCTCGGCGTACCGGTCAACTTGTTCATGACGCTCGACTTCCTGAACACGCTGAAGAACAGTATCGCGTCGCACCATATTCCGATCTATGCGATCGGCCCCGGCGTCTTCATGCTGCTCCTCACGCTATGGGGCGGCCGAATCTTCTGCGGCTGGATCTGCCCGCTCGGCACTTCCATCGACATCGCGGACACGCTGCTCTACCGTAAGGGAAAGCTGTTCTATTCGAAGAAGCGCTCCGACACGCGGCTATTCCGCAACTGGAAGTACGCGTACCTGTTGATCGGAATCGGAGCGATCGTATTCGGCGTAGACGTGCTGACCTTCGGCGATCCGATCTCGCTCATCACGCGCACGTTCACCTTCTGCTTCTACGCCCCCGTCGCCTATATCTGGGACGGCCTCGTGAACGTGGCGAACCAGTTCGGCGTCGGCCACGCGGTCTACAATATGGGCGGCAACCTGGACACGTGGCGTCTGCCGGGCCTCACCTATTGGAACGGCGTTCCCGTCCTCCTAATGTTCATCGGGATCATCGCGCTCTCCGGCTACCAGGAGCGGTTCTGGTGCCGCAACCTGTGCCCGTACGGCGGCCTGCTCGCTCTTATCTCCAGGGTCTCGTGGCTGCGCCATTACATCAAGATGGACGGCTGCATCCACTGCAAGAAGTGCGAAGCCCAGTCGCGGATGGGCTGCTACGACAACCTGGAAAAGAACGCGAAGCAGGAGGAGATGCACAGCATCAGCGAGTGCATCCAGTGCTTCCGCTGCGAGACGATCTGCCCCACGGACGTCATCCGCATTCGACCGCACGTCCCAGCCAGCATCAAGGAGGGGCTCGGCCTCGCGCCCAAGGGCACGGCGCCGCGCCCTGAGCCGCAAACGCAGATCGACCTGGGCCGGCGTGGCGTTATCGCCTCCATCGGCGCCGGAATGCTCTGGGGCGCGGCGGCGAAGGCCAATGCCGGCGAATATCAGGGCCACATGCGGCGGTATCACCACAATAACAAGGCGATGCGCCCGCCCGGCGCCTTGCCGGAGAGCGAATTCCTGGCCGCCTGCACGCGCTGCGCGGAGTGCATGAAGGTCTGCCCGACAAACGCGCTGCAGCCCGCGACGCTGGAAACGGGCATTCAGGGCATCTGGACGCCGCTGCTCGTGCCGAGCGTTGGGCCGTGCGCGGAGAAGTGCACATCCTGCGGCGACGTCTGTCCGACCGGCGCGATCCGCCCGTTTACGTGGGAAGACAAGCGGTACAAGCTCAAGATGGGCCTGGCAAACGTCAATCGCTCGACATGCGTCGCATGGAACGGCGGGCGCGACTGCATCGTCTGCGCGGAGGTCTGCCCCTACTCGGCCGTCATCTTCAAAGATACGATGGACGACACGCTGCCGATCGATCCGGCCCTCCCGATCACCGCGAAACTTCCGAACGGAAAAGAGAACAAAGGGCGCGTCAAGCGCGTACCTACGGTAGACGAGAAGCTTTGCACCGGCTGCGGCCTTTGCGAGTATCACTGCCCGGTATTGCCGGACCATTCGATCGTGGTCTACACCTTCCAGGAGGACCGCGGCGAGCAGGACAAGCCCGGCGAGAAAGGGCGTTTCGTCGAGCCGAAGGAGAGCCCCGTCGACGGCTTCTGGCGCAAGAACTGGGACGAGCGCAAGGAGGCCGGCAAGACCGAGTTCTTCAAGGCAACGGCGGAAGAGTTTGAAAAGTATAAGGCGATCAGCGGGCCGGACGGCGCCGCATCGCCGAGCAGCTACAATCCCAACCCCAACCCGTAGGGCGGCAGGCGCGCGAGACGGAATTGCCGGTTGGCAGTATTACCGCTTATTGGAGGAGCGCAAATGTTATCGACCGGGCCGCTGGATCCGGCGCGGCCCGGTCGAAATCCGGCCCATGGAGGGACGGGGCAATCTAAATGCAGGGCACGGACTCCCGCGCATTTCGAACGCCCCGACTGGGTGCGAGCGCGTCCCACGGACGCAGATTGCGAGTCAGGCCATGATACCGCTCCGGCTCTACGTGGAGAATATCGCAGGCGACTGGTTCGGATGGGTGGATGGCTATCCGGGGGCCTTTTCCCGGAACGGCACGGCCGAGGGCGCGGTCGGGACGATGCCGCGTGCCTTCGCAAGCCACGTGCAGTGGCTGCGCGGCCACGGGCTGCCGGTGCCGCCAGAAGTTGACAGCGCCGGCGCGTTCGAATTTGCGCCGCAGGTGGTCCGCGTATGCGAGGGCATTACGCCGGCTCCCGATGAGGCCCGGCACGAGATGCCGGGCGATCGCGCTCCGCTAGGCCCCGACGCATTCGGCGGGATGCTCAGGCTCCTCGGCTGCGCCCGTGCGGACGTCATGGCGATGGCGGCGGAGATTCCGCCGTTCGATTGGGACACCGCGCCCTTCGGCGGCGCCTCGATTCGCTCCTTGCTGGAGCGGTTGTGTGAATCGGATTCCGCGATGCTGCGGCGCATCGGCGGCGATCCGGTCTCGGCGCTCTCCGATCCCCTGGAGACGCTCACGCGGACGCGGGAAGCGTTCGAAGCGGCGGTAGCCGCTGCCTTCAACGAAGGCGAACGCACGAAGACGCGCGCGGCCCGCTGGCCGCTTGCCAAGGCCCTGCGCATTGCGGCATGGCACGATCGGTACATCTGGTCGCAGCTCGCGGATCGGAAGGACCCGGCCGCCTACATGCGGGCATTCCGCCGCGGCGACGCGATCGTGCGGGGGCGGTATGGCGAGGCGCCGATGTCGCACCGGGAATCCGAGGAGAAGGTGCTGGCCGCAACGCAGCCGCGCGTGGGCGAACACACCTACTACTATTGACGGGTGGTGCGCCGTTGGCCGGACCTGAACCAATTGGGCCGCCGGTGCTGCCTGGCGGCTCAGAACAAAAGACCGGCGGACGCAGGTTGCGGGTCGAAGACGTCTGCTGGGCGCCGCCGGAGTGGACGCTCTGCGGCTTCCCGTTGACCGGGCCGGACATCGCGGAAGTCCGTCTGGATACCGTGACCGCCGTGCTCCTGCAGCTCGCGGCCACCATCTCAGAAGCCGATTCGGTCGCGCTCGGGCCGGCGATGCACGTGGCGCACATGCTGGTGACGCGGCAGGGCATCGACGGCCGATGGCCCGCGCGACTCGATGCGCGGACGGGCGCGGCACTTTCCAATGCGCGCACCTACGCGCCCATCGCGCTTTTCGAGTGTCTCGCCGAGGCGCTGCAGACCTCCGAATTCGACCGCGTCCTGGAGCGCGCCGTACGGTGACGCGGGGCGCGGCCAATTGCGGGCCGGTCCGACTGACGCCGCTTCCGATTGCCGCAAAGCCACAGTCGGAGTAATAGAGGAACCCGTAATCACCGCGGCGAATAGCAGCTCATATCGCCATCTTACTGTCCGGTCACCCGTCTGCGCTCCACGCAGACTCTTGAGTGGCCCGCTGGCTCAATTCGGGCCGGGCCGGGCGGCTCGCCGAAACCAAGGAGTCTCCTAGATGCACGAGAATCGCGATTTCGAGATCGACAAGCGGCCGGCCGAGCGCAAGCCGCTCTCCCGCAGGGAGTTTGCGCGCATTCTGGGCGCGTCCGCCGCGGGTACCGGCGTGGTCGCCGCCAGCCTGGCGGGCTATGAGCTGACTGGCTCGCAGCGCGCCGAGGCCGCGGAGGCCATTGCGGCGGCTGCCGGCAAGCTTCCCCTCGTCCCGTACGGAAAGTGCGGATTCAAGGTGACGCCGCTCTGCATGGCGCAGGACTGGGGCCGCGATCTTTTCGCGCCGGCGGTCGAGATGGGCGTGAACTTCATTCACAAAGCGGGCTACTGGGGCGGCCGGCCGGTGCCGGAAGAGATCGCGAAGCTGCCGCGCGAGTCGTACTATACCGACATCACGGTGGACAATACCTCG
>DATGJU010000078.1:0-2674 GCA_035295045.1 Chthonomonadaceae bacterium | reverse complement strand
CGGCCTGCAGCAGGCGCGCGCCGCGGGCGCGCTCTGCATCCGCACGGACTTCCAAAAGCTGAACGCCGAGAGCCTGGAGTCGGTCACGGACTTGTTTCAGGGCGTCATCGAGGTCATCGCGGACCAGCTCGACGTGGACTACGACCCGCAGCGGGACTGGAATCCTCGCCGCGGGGCGAACGTCAACCTGGAGCGATTCCTGCGGCGGCTGGTGCTCGCAGATCCCACGGTGCGCGTGATGTGGGCGCTGGACGAGGTCGACCGGCTCTTCAGCTATCCGTATGCCAGCGAGGTGTTCGGCCTGTTTCGATCGTGGCATAATGAGCGGTCGCTGGATCCGACCGGTCCCTGGTCGCGCCTCACGCTGGCGATCGCCTACGCTACGGAGGCGCACCTGTTCATCACCGACGTGAACCAGTCGCCGTTCAACGTCGGGACGCGGCTGGTGCTCGAGGACCTCACGCCGGGACAGGTTTCCGAGCTGAACGGCAGATACGGCGCGCCGCTCCGATCCGACGAAGAGGAGCGCGGGTTTTACCGCCTGCTGAACGGCCAGCCCTACCTCACGCAGCGCGGGCTGAGCGAGATGGCCTCGAGGCACATCGGCTTCGACGACCTGCGCCGGGGCGCGGCGCACGAAGAGGGCATCTTCGGCGACCACCTGCGCCGCTTCCTGGTCCTGCTCGTGCGGGACCCGGAACTGTGCGACGCAATGCGCCTCGTGCTCGCCGGCCGGCCCGGCATTAGCGCGGAGACCTTCTACAAGCTGCGCAGCGCGGGTGTCCTGTCCGGGGAGTCGGCCGCCGAAGCGCGCCCGCGCTGCCAGCTCTACGCCGACTACTTGAGGGCGCACTTGGGGTAGGTTCCTGGTAGCTGGTAGCTAGTTCCCGGTTGCTGGTTACCGGTTACTGGCTGGTGGTTGCATTCCTGGTTGCTGGTTCCTGGTTTACGATTGCGGATTGGCGAATGCCTATGGACATTGCTCTTCCTACGACTGGCGACGTGTCTGATCGGGGCGACTCCTTCTACATCACGGGGGGGACGCTGCCGCTGGAGGCCGGCTCCTATGTCGTGCGGGACGCCGACGCGGAGCTGTTCGCAAGCCTTACCGCCGGCGAGTACTGCTATGTGCTCACGACGCGGCAGATGGGCAAATCGTCGCTGATGGTGCGCACCGCGGTGCGCCTTCGCGCGGCCCGCGCCACCGTCGCCGTCCTGGACCTTACTGCGATCGGCCAGAACCTGACGCCGGAGCAGTGGTACGACGGCCTCCTCAACCGGCTCGGCCGCCAGCTCGACCTCGAGGACGAGCTCGACGATTTCTATCGCGATCATGCGCGACTCGGTCCGCTCCAGCGCGTTATGGAGGCGATTGAGCGGGTCGTGCTCGCGATGCCGCGGCAGTCGCGCGCGACGGCCGGCGAGACCGCCCCGCCGGTCGTCGTGTTCGTGGACGAGATCGATGCCGTACGCTCGCTGCCATTCCCCGCGGACGAGTTCTTCGCCGCGATCCGCGAGTGCCACAACCGGCGCGCCAACGACCCGGCCTATCGCCGGCTAACCTTCTGTTTGCTTGGCGTCGCCACGCCCTCCGACCTGATCGACGACGCGCGGATGTCCCCGTTCAACATCGGACGGCGGATTCTACTGACGGATTTTACGCTGACTGAGGCCGCGCCGCTCGCGGAGGGCTTCCGGCCGGGCCACGATCGTCTCTCGCCGGTCGCCTTCGCCCCCGACGCAGCCGGATCCAGCAACGACGCCAGTATCGCCGCGCGCCGCCTCCTGGAGCGCGTGCTGTACTGGACGAATGGCCATCCCTACATGACGCAGCGGCTGTGCCGCGCGGTCGCCGAGGCGCTCGCGCCGGGCCGGCCCGAGTCGCGCGCGGCGACCGGCGCCGACAACGGAGCGACCGGGCGTCCAGCGGACCGGGGCGCGGAACCGACGCCGGCGCTCGTCGATCGAATCTGCGCGTCGCTCTTCTTTGCGCGCGACGCCCGGAACAACGATGATAACCTTGCCTTCGTCCGCAACCGCCTTCTTCGCAGCGATCTCGATACCGCGTCGGTACTGGAGCTGTACCGAAAAGTGCGTAGAGGCGACGCCGTCCGCGACGATGAGACAAGTCCGCTCATCTCACTCCTGCGGCTCGCCGGTATCGTCTCCGTTCGCGACGGCCTCCTGGCCGTTCGGAACCTGATCTACGGGCGCGTATTCGACGCGAAGTGGATCGAGGCGAACATGCCCGGCGCAGAGCTGGAGCGGCAGCGGAAGGCCTACCGCGCGGGCATCCTGCGAGCGGCCATGATCGGCGGCGCGGTCGCCGCCATCATGGCGGGTCTCGCCGTATCGTCGTTCGTCTGGAAACGCGAGGCGGACGAGAGCGCGCGGATCGCCCGAAACGAGGCGCAGAACGCTCACCAGAGCGCGCAGGCGGCGCTTGACAGCGCGTCGCGGGAGAGGATGAGCGAAGCGCGCGCGCAGGAGCTTGCCAAGAAGGCGCAGGAGGAGGGCGCGCAGGCTATCGAGTTCGGCGCCGACCTGCTGAAGGCCAACCGCGACCTTGCGGCCGCGCGCGCCGTGGCGGAGCGAAACTACGGCAAGGCGGTCGCGGCGGCCGCGCGCGCCGGCCGCGCCGAGGGATACCAGAAGCTCGAGACGAAGCGGCTGA
>DATGJU010000077.1:0-4659 GCA_035295045.1 Chthonomonadaceae bacterium | reverse complement strand
CCGGCTGCTCGGAGTCTACATCGCGCTGTTCTTCGTCATTTCGCAGGTGATCGCCGTCGCGGTCTTCCGCGAGCGTATCACGGCGCCTGCAATCGTCGGTGGCGCGCTCATCATCGCGGGCGGCCTCGTTATCACCCTGTGGCGCGCCGCATAACCGCGCCAGGACACGTAACGACGCACTAACGCTACATATCCTCTCCGTCATTCCCATCCGCCCTATCCTGTCGAAAGGATTCCGGATGCGTTTTGAGACAGGACGAGGCGGATTTGGCGGATGCAGAGGATAATTCGTATATGCGTGGCTTACGTATAGGCCAGAGGACGATTACGGGCGACCGACTGAGTTGCCTGATCGTCTGGCTGCTCTTGCCTCTCCTGGTCGGGCCTGGCGGCCGAGTCGCGGCCGCGCAGGCGGTTGGGCCGCTGGCGAACGGAGGATTCGACCGCGACCCGGTAACGGCGGGCTGGGAGCGCAACGTCTACGGCGCGGCGCCCGAGATGGGGCGCGACACCGCGGTCGTCCACGGCGGGGCCGGCTCGGTCCGGATCCGCGCAAGCGCGCCGTCGGACACCGCGCTCGGCCAGGAGGTGCGGCTGGCGCCGGGAAAGGCGTACCGCCTCTCGGCGTGGGTTCGGACGCGCGGGCTCGATCCGCGAGGCGCGCCGGTGTGCGGAACGGTGCAGGTCCAGCTCCCCGGCGGCGCGGCCGTGCTTGCGAGCGGCGCCAACCATTGGGGCGACACCGACTGGACGCCTGTCTCGGCCCCGTTCATCGCTCCTGCCGACGGGCGCGTCCGCATCTGCCTCTTCTTCGTCGGATTCGGCCGGGGCGTCGGGACCGCGTGGTTCGACGACGTGGAGGTTACGGAGATGCGTCTGGACACGAGCACGGTGACGGTCACCAAGGAGCCGGTTTGCGCGGGCGAGATCAGCCCGTTCCAGTACGGCCAGTTCATCGAGTACCTGTGCGATCTCGTGCCGGCGATGTGGGCTGAGAAGCTGTGCGATGGAGGCTTCGAGGGCCTCTCGCCCTACAAGATGGCCTACCTGAAGGAGACCGACTTCAAGGAGCGGCCCTGGTTTCCCACGGGCGCCACGAACCGCGCCGAGTTCGCCCGCGACGCAGAGAGCAAGATCAGCGGCGCCGGCTCGCAGCGGATCGCCGTGACGGCCGGCGCGCCCTGCCGCGTCGGCATCGCGCAGTCCGGCATCGCCGTCCAGCGCGGCGCCGCCTGCCGCTTCGCCTGCTGGCTTCGATCGAGCGGCGACACGACCGTGCGGGCGACGCTGCGGGCCGGCGGTCGCACCCTCGCCGAGGCTGAATTCAAGCCTTCGGCCGAGTGGCGGAAGTTCACGGCGACGCTCACGCCGTCCGGCACGGCGGCCGACGCCAGGCTGGAAATCACGTTCGCTGGCCCGGGGACGATCTGGATCGACAACGCCTCGCTGATGCCGCTGGACGCCGTCGGCGGCTGGCGGCGCGACGTAGTGGACGCGCTGCGTGCCCTGAAGCCGGGTATCATCCGGTTCGGCGGCAGCGCCCTGGACGACGGCAATCTCGGCGATTTCCGATGGCGAGATACGATTGGCGACCCCGACCGCCGCGCGCCGTTCCGCGCGTGGGGCGGTCTGCAGCCCGCGGCAGCCGGCCTGGAGGAGATCGTCCAGCTCTGCCGGGCCGTCGACGCGGAGCCCCTGATCTGCGTCCGCTTCACCGGCTCGACGCCGAAGGACGCGGCGGACGAGGTTCAGTACTTCAACGGACCGGCCTCGACGCCGATGGGCGCGCAGCGGGCGCGCAACGGGCATCCAGAGCCGTACCGCATACGATACTGGCAGGTGGGAAACGAGCGCGGCGGCCAGGAGTACGAGAAGGGAATCCGCGCCTTCTGCGAGGCGATGCGGGCCGCGGACCCGTCCATCCGGCTGCTATCCTCGTACCCCTCGGCGGGAGTGCTTCGCGCCGCAGGCGACCTGATCGATTACGTTTGCCCGCACCAGTACGACTGCGCCGACCTGCCGGGAACGGCCGCGCAGCTGGACGCCACGCGCAGGCTGATCGCGGCGGAGGGGCGCGGCCGGCCGATCCATGCCGGCGTCACCGAGTGGAACACGACGGCCGGCGACTGGGGGCCGCGCCGCGCGATGCTCTGGACGCTGGAGAACGCCCTCGCCTGCTCGCGGTATCAGAACCTACTGCACCGGAACTGCGACCTCGTCGAGATCGCCAACCGGTCGAACCTGACGAACAGCTTCTGCTCCGGGATAATCCAGACCGACAATCGCCGCCTCTACAAGACGCCGACGTACTACGCGCAGCAGCTCTACTCCACCGTGGCGGGCACCGTGCCGCTCAGACTCCGGACCGATCTCCCGCCGGAGTTCGGCCCGGACATCAGCGCCACCCTCTCGAAGGACGGCAAGCGGCTGACGATCTTCGCGGTCAACATCGCGCCGCAGCCCATAACGCGGCCGCTCGACCTGTCCGCCTTTGCCCTGGCGGACGCTCCCGCGCGCGTCTGGAAGCTGGCGGACCGGGACCACGCCGGAGAGCCGGACGCCACGAACAGCTTCGACGATCCCGAGCGCATCCGCCCGGTCCGGTCGACGCTCGCGGCGCACGGTCCCACGCCGCACGTCACGTTCCCCGCCTATTCCCTGACCGTGGTGCAGTGGACGCTGCGCTGACACCGCGCAGAGCGACGGACCGCGCGGGGAGCCGGCCTGGCGTCACAGGCCTGCCGCGAGAGAGCTTGCACCGATCGCGACGGCGTCTTCGGCGAGGGCGACCGCGACGTCCGGCAGCTTGCCTTCCGCGGTGAGCAGCCGGCGGAGGTGATAGCCCCCGTACGCCGCGGCGACGGCCGCACCCGCGCCGACGAGCGCGCCGGCAGCCATCCGGTCCCGGCGGCCGGAGCAGGCCGCGGCGCCACAGACCCCGCCCAGCAGCGCCCGCCAGAGCAACGGGCCGGGCTCGATCCGCGCCGGCACGAGCGGCAGCTTATCCGCGACCAGCTCCCCGGCCGCCACCACCGCCAGCGCGTTGGCCACCTCCGTCCGAGCGAGCGCCGCCGTGAGCGCGCCGCCCTCGCCTGCGATCCAGTGGCGGGAGCGCAGGCCGCGGCTTACGACGGCGACACCGGTCGCGCTCCGCAGCCCCGTTGCCGCGCCGAGCATGGCGGCCCTGGCGAGCGAAACGATCGTGTTCATGCTGTGTCCTTTGTCAGATGCGCGCGGAGCTGCTCGGCGATGGCCGGGCGCTCGCAGTCGACGGCGTAGTCTACGATCCCCTTCCCGCCTTCCCACTCGTGCAGGCTCGTGTTCGCGCCGCGCTCAAGCAGATACGCCAGAACCTCCGGCTGGTTCGAGCGCACGGCCTCGAAAATCGGCAGCGCCCCGCCCGTCCGGGCGTTCAGCAGCTCAGGATCGCGGTCAAGGATCGACCGGACGGACGGCAGCTTGCCGAGCTTGATCGCGGCGATCAGGTTCGTCTTCGCGAGCGGCTCCAGGCAGCGGCGAACCGCGGCGGCGACGGGCCGGTTCGCGACGCCGACCCGCACGTCTGCCAGCGGCGGGCTCGCGGCCAGCAGCCGCTCCACGCTGCGCACGTAGTCGCCGGAGGGATCGCGGAAGTTGTCGGCGCCCCAGAGGCAGGCCGGGAGCGGGCGCCCGCCGAACTCGTTGCGCATCTCCATGGAGGCGCCGGCGTCCAGCAGCAGCTCGACCAGATCGGCGTAGCCGCGGACGCACGCGCGGTTCAGCGGCGTCGATTCGTGATCGCCGCGGGCGTCCGCGTCGAAGCCGAGCTTCAGCATCAGACGCACGGCCTCGGTCTTGTGCGCCCAAGCCGCGTCGGCGATGAGCCGCATCTTGTCCGGGGGCAGCGCGCGGACAAGATCGGGGGCTTTCGCCAACACCGCGCGCGCCGCGGTCTCATCCGCCGTCCAGCAGGCGGCGAGCAGCCGTTCGACCGGCGTGCAGAGCGAGAGCAGATAGTCGTATATCTCCTTGTGCCCAAGTTCGGCGGCGAGGAAGAGAGGGCTGTCGCCGGTCTTCAGCAGGTAGATATAGATATGGCCGCCCGTCGAGTCCTTCGTGACGAACTCGCCCGTCCCCACGCGAGCGGACCGGCTTTCCGGGTCCGCGGCGAGCGCGCGTTTCACCAGGGCGAGATCGCCGAGCTGTACGGCCATGAAGATGTCCAGCTTCGCGCCTCGCGAGAGCAGGTACCGGCAGACGTCCGGCCGGTCCACGGCCATGCGCTGCGCCGCCGTCGATTCGTGGTCCAGGTCACGCATGTCGATCTCGGCCCCGGCGTCGAGGAGGACCTTCGCCGCCTCCACCGACGCCGCGAACTGCAGCGGGCCCTGTCCATCGCCGCCGCGCGCGTTGACGCAGGCCGGGTTCGCGGCAATCAGCTCGCGCAGGCGGTCGAGATCGTTCAGCCCCGCGGCGGCCCACACGTCCACGTTCGCCCCACGCGACACGAGATACCGCGCAAACTCCGGATCGCGGTGCGGCAGCACGCCGAATCCGCCGGCCCACCAGGTGCTGCGCGCGTTGATGTCCGCGCCGAACTCCAGGAGCGTGTCCACCATCTTTCGATCGCCACGGTAGGCGGCGTTTACGATCGGCGGCGAATCGAAGTGGCAGATCGGG
>DATGJU010000076.1:0-4767 GCA_035295045.1 Chthonomonadaceae bacterium | reverse complement strand
TCGAACAGCCAGACATCCTACCTGCCGTCGCGGCGCGTTCTGGCCGAGCCGAGCCACAGGGAGCCGTTCCCGTTCAGCGGCAACTATGAGGGCGCGACCGCGTTCATGTGGTACGGCTGGCGCGCCCCCGTTACGGCAGACGCAGGCGACCGCTTCGTCGCGGCGCATGCGTCGCTTCTAGACGGTTTCCTGTAGAGGAGTCACTTCGCGCGCTTCGGAGTGAAGATCAGCAGGAGGCCCTGCTGGCGGTAGCCGAGGTGCGGGTAGAGTAACGTGCCCGCAGAGCTGGCGAGCAGCACGCTCCACTTGATGCCGAGCCGCGCGTCGTCTTCAAGCATGGCGCTCATGAGCGAGCGGCCGATGCCCTTTCGCCGATGGTCAGCCGCAACGAACAGGCTCGAAACCCAAGCGCAGTCGGCGTGGGTGCGCACGCTGGAGACACGGCCGATCGGTCTGTCGCCCTCAAACACTGCGAAGAGCCGGCAGTCGCTGTCGTCCTCGGCAAGGTGGCGCGGCAGGATTTGTCGAGAGCGCGCCGCCTTGGCGATCCGTTCGGCATCCTCCGCACTCCGAATACGCCGGACCGCCGGACTTGGATAGCCGCGCCGCTCCGCTAGCCGGAGGGTGAAGAGCGGCTCGCGGCCCATGAACCGGTAGCCGAGGGCTTTGTAGGCCGCGACCGTACGGTCGATCTCCGCCGTGTCATCTAGTAGCACGCAGAGACTGTGGCGCGAAGCGCCGTTGTCACGAATCGCCTCCATGACGCTTTCGGGGCTGGCGCCGTACGCGACGAATTCGCTGTTCCTCGGCGGCGGCTTGGCGTCCGGCGCGTCCGCCATCACCCATACGCCCGCACCGGCGTCCGTGGGCGCGTAGGGCTTTGTAAAGCTTCGAGTGAAGCTTACTCCCCGCAGAAACGCCTCAATTGCCGTCGTAATCGGCAGCGGCTCAACCTCGGCCTCGCGCTGCAAGCTCACTATGCTCTCCTCGACTCTGCCTCACAGGACCGGCTTGGCGACGCATTGCCGGCATCGATAAGTGAATTGTACCTTCGGCCGCACGGCGGCAGGGAATCTCCGGCGCCGCCTCCTATCGCCCGGCAGCGGCAGCGGTCGTGCGGAGAAGGAGTGGAAACATGCGGGCCTATCGAAGCAGCGTAGGAACCAAGGCGATAGCAGGGTGCGCGGTGATCGCGGGCATGGCGCTGACTGTCCTACCGGCCACACCGGCCGGCGCGCAGAACGCCCCGGTCCAGCGAACGCCTCAGTGGCTCGCGAGAGTGCGGATCAAGGTAAACGTGAACAACCAGCCGATCGACGACGCCCTTGCCGCGATCTTCGCACAGGTCCCATTCGACTATCTCTACGCGGACAACGGGAGCGCCGCCGAACTAGAAAGCTTTGGCTGCAGCCTGCCGCTCGACCGCCCGCTGGACACGCTGCGCCACGCCGCCGTCACGGCGAGCTGGAGCACGTCCGGAGACATCGTGGTCGCCCAGCAGGATGTCCGCAAGGACGATCCGACCGCCGCGCGCATCTATTCGGGTCGCGTCCGGCTAACGCCGCTCAGTGACGCGCTCGAAGCGCTCAAGACGCTGCACATGTTTCGCTTTCGCGTGGAGGACGGCCGCGATCCACTCGTGATTGACGCGACATTCGCGCGGCTGAGCTTCGATGACGCGATCGGCAAGATCGCCGCGCAGTGCGAGACGCCGCTGAAATGGACGCGCTCAGGCGACATCTTTATCCTCTCGCGGGACCCGGCCGCTCCCAAGCCCGCGCTCGCCGGCGTCACGGCTTCGCCTGCGATCGCGCACGGTAATCCGCCCCCCTTGCAGGAGGGCCGCGCCAATGTCGACGTGAAGGGCTCGCTGGACGACGTACTGTACCGCGTATTCGCCATCTTTCGGAAGCGGTACCGGATCTCCGCGGCGGTAACGGATAGCTCGGGCAGATGACCGTGGATCGGCAGGACTCCACGCTGGAAGATACGCTCAATGACGTGCTCGCGTGCGTTCCGGGTGTAGAGGGGCCGCTTGCCAATCGCCTAGAGAACGAGGTTTACGTGATTGAGCCCAAGTCCGCTCCCGGCGGGCGATGGCGCCGTCACGTTCTCGACACCGGCCGGCGACGCATCCGGTCGCCGCGACTATGCGGTCGTGAACCAGCCGATCGGCGACTCGCTCCTTTCGATCCTGCGCACGAGCGGACCGAACTACGCGGTCGCCCTGCCGCGGACCGACAAAACCGTCACGCTAGAGCTCAAGAACGCAACCGTGGAGGAGGCGCTGCGCGCGGTGCTCCGGCAGGCAGGCCTGCCTCAGCGGTACCGTACCGAGATTGCGACCGGCGCTGTCTCGCTCAGCCCGATCGACAACGGACCCGGCTTGGTACGGCCGGACGCGTTGCGGCTGAGCGGCGCCTTCGCCGAAATGCCGGTTTGGGACGCGATCAACTCGATGGGCCACGTTATCCGCAACTACACGCTGGATGAGGCGCTCAAGAAGTGTGTAGTGACGCTCGCGTTCAAAGAGCGCACCATCGCGAAGCTGTTCAAGGACATCGAGGGCGTCGCCTCGCCGCCGATCACTACGGATTTCACCGGGGGACTGCTTAAGGTCCGCGCTCGCTGAGCGCATCGGCGGCCGCGTGTCGGACACGGGCCAGCGGCTCCCACCCGGGGACAGCGTGGCGCCTACCGGCCAGGCAGAACCTTACGCGCGTTCGAAGCGCTCGCAGAGTATCGCCATGACGCGGCCGGCCAGCCGCATGAGGATAAGGACGACGGCGCGGTCGCCGGAGGGGTCGAGCGCCCGCTGAACCGCCGCCGGCTCGTAGGGCACGCCGCGCTTCTTGACGGCCTCCACGCGCGCGCCCAAGGCGCGCAGCCGGCGCTGGACATTACGCTCCTGGAAGGGCAGCGCATCGATCACGCGGAAGGCTGCGGCGAAGGGCGTTTGCACATGCCGGTCCGCGGTGAGAAACGGGGAATCCGGGTCCAGCCGGCTGGCTGAAAGGAGCTCCGCGAGCTGCGGCACCCGGTGCGCGCGAATCACCGCCGCGTCCGGCTCGTACAGCACGGACCGGATTTCGGAGCACGGTGCGGGACCCGCGGGCAGCGGAGCGAGCGTATGAGGCTCTCCGCCAGCGCCCAGCACGGTCGCGTAGTACGGCTCTCCGGCGGAGTGCGGCGCGGCGAGTGGCCGCGCGAGCGCCCCGAGCCACAAGACGGCCTCCTTGCACTCGCCCCTGTCCGAGATGAACTCGACGTCCGCCGCCGACGCGGCCAGCGCGGCATCGTCGATCGCCGGCGAAACCTTGACCGAAACTCCCTCGAACCACTCCTTCAGGGCCTCCATCCAGCTCAGCGCAGGCGAATAGTCATCGCCGCTGCGCACGCGGCGGCGCGTGCCGTCCGGCGCCGTCGTTCTCCGTGAGGGGTCGAACAGCGCAAAGCGCACGCCGCGCGCAGCCAGGCGCTCGAGCGAAAGGGCCATTGTGTCGGCGCAAACGACCTTCGCTCGTCCGTTGAAGGCGGCGCAGAGGGCGGCGGCCGGATCGCGGTCGACGGCGAGGACCGGCCCGCGGAGCGCGAGCTGGCGAGCGTCGCCCCCGATTCCGCAGCACGCGTCCAGGATCGCTGCTCCGGCCGGATACCGCCCGGCCCGGTAGGCGGCAATGCGATCACCCGTCGCCTGCTCCAGCCCTTCCGCGGTAAAGAGCATCGCGGCCGCGTCGGCGAAACGCGATCGGGCGCGCTCCCGCAGCTCGAGCAGCGCGACCGCCGCGGCCGCAATCTCCTGCGACGGCGCGAGCCGCCGGAGGCGGGAAATCCGCGTAAGGCGGTCCGGTGGAAGGGCACGCGCGGCGGCGAGGAGCGCTTCTCCTTCGTCCGTCGTGAGCCACGCGAGAGCCGCGGCGCTCGGACCGCGGTCCGCGATGCCAAACGGTGTGATGACGGCCGACCTCCATCGAACGGGGCGCACAGGCTTCCAAGATCGTTCATCGAGAGTTTACCCGCATTTCTGCGCGTGGATTCCGCTATGCATTGGTGTACAATAGGAGGACGCGCGACTGGCGAGCGGTGAGATAGTTGCACGATTGCCGCGAAAACCGATCAGTTCCGGCTTGCGAGGACTGTCAGCGGAGACATTGCGGCGCGCCCCTCGCCTCAGCAGACGATGGGCGCGCCCAGGATTTGGCCCGTCCGGACCGTTATTCGCCGTTGATCGCGATACCCGACAGGTCTGCCGCGCCGGTGCTGACGCCCCAGATCGCTCGATCGCTGAACACGCTGGTTCCCCAGATGGCCCGGCTGGCATCCAGAACGTTCGTGCTGGTGCCCCAGATCGCTCGGGTTCCCCAGATCGCTCGCAAGTCGCCGACGCCGCTGACTCCCCAGATGGCGCGCTGACCGTTGATGTCCGTACCCCAGATGGCGCGGTCCAGATTAATATAGACGTTGCCGGAGGAGTCCTGGGAAAGTGTGGGACTGGTCGCCGCCTGGTTCGGCACTGCCATGCAGGCCAGCGCCGCCGGGATGTTGAGATAACCTGCGCCGTAGGTGCATGGATCGGTGCTGCCGTCGGGCGCGATCCACTTGTCCGCGGAGAGCATGAGGCGGGCCTTAACCGTGTTCGGGCTGAGGCCGGGCTGCTGCTGCAGCATCAGCGCCGCGGCGCCGGAGACGACCGGGGCCGCCATGGAGGTGCCCGAGAACGTGTAGTACTTCGGCGCCGGGAGGCTCACCTTGGAGTAGACGGACCAC
>DATGJU010000075.1:0-8754 GCA_035295045.1 Chthonomonadaceae bacterium | reverse complement strand
GAACTACCCGTTACCGCCTAACGAGCGGGCCGTGGTGCGCAAGCGCAACCAGACCGCGGCCGCCATGGGATTCACCGGCGCGGCGCTCGCCAGCGAGGACCGGTACGCGCTGGACGTGCTGGACGAGATCACGTCGGCGATGGGCGGCAGGTTCTTTCGCGCGGTCCGCGGGGAGAATGCGCTCGCTTACTCGGTGTCGAGCACGCACCGGTCGCGGCGCGATGCCGGAAACTTCATCACCTACACCTCGACGGCGCCGGAGAACGAGCTGCGCGCCCGCGAAATCCTCCTCGCGGAGTGCGCGCGCCTCGCCCGCGAGCCGGTGACGCCCGAGGAGCTGCGGATCGCGAAGGCGACGCTGTCCGGCGAGCACATCATCGGTACGCAGACCTTCGGCGCGCAGGCGAGCGAGCTGGCCTACTATGCCCTCAATGGCCTGCCGCTCGATGAGGCCGAGCGGTACCTGCGCCGCGTCGAGGCGATCACGGCCGAGGAGGTCATGGACGCCGCGGCCCGCTACCTGACTGTGGACCGTTACTGGCTCGGCGTGGTCCGCGGCGAGTCGTGAATTCAGCGTACGGCTTCGCCGTGCGCAACGAAGTCGAAACCGATTGTGAAGTGTGAGGTGGTCCGTGCCGCTCGCGCATCCGCGACCTGAAAGAGCTAGCCGGCCGATCGAGATGCGCCGCATATGTGCGGCCACCGCCGCTCTTTTGCTGGTGTTGGCCGGCGGATGCGGAACACGACCGGGCAGCGCCGCGCCCCGGTCCGATGGCGGGGCGCTCGCCGGGCCGTCGCTCTCTCCGTTTCGCGCGGTGAAGCAGGAGGCGGCGCTGCCGGAGGGCGCCGGACCGGACACGTTGCGCGCCGGGATGATTGCGGACGTCCGCGATCGGCTGATGAGCCACCGCGACATCGAGCAGGATGCGGCGCGGATCGTTAATGAGGTTGAGCCTATTGTCGCGGAGGCGGCGGGAAAGGCGGAGGCGCGCGCCGCACTGGCGCGGTATGCGGCCGATGCCGGAATCACGGTGGACGCGGCGCGGCGCCGGTGGATCGCGCTCCAGACGGCCGACCTGATGCTCGAATCGGGCGGCGACCCGGATGCGCTCTCCTCGTCGGCCGCCGCAGGCGCGGCGCAATGGCTGGCCGGCACGGGGCGCGGCGCGGGCCTCCGCGTGGATCTGCCGGTCTCCAACAGACTCACGAAGCAGATCACCGCCCTTCGCTGCCGAATCGCCTGGATCGAGTACCTCGCCCGGCCCGACGCGAACCGCGCCGCGCCGGGAGCGCCGCCCTATTCGCCGTCCGATACCGCGCTCCTGCCCTCGCTGCGGGCGGAGCTACAGGGGCTGCGCGTCGCCCGGCAGCGCGCCGACTCGCGTTACGACTCGCGGCAGGCGATTATCGCCCAGACGCGCTATCTGCTTCGACTCTATCCGAAGTTCCCCTCGCCGGACTGGCTGTTTCAGGCCTATCACGGCGGGGAGGCCGGCGTATCCCGGACCCTCCGGCTCTATCTCGGCGCGGGCTGGCACGGCTCCGCGGCCGAGGCCATCCGTCACGGCGACGGCGGCGCGCCGCTCACCTACGATCGACTCTTTTTCGCCACCTCGCCGGCGTCGCACGCGCAGGCCTTCTCGTACCTCTTCGGACGAAGCGACGACCACCGGCACTACTGGTACAAGCTGCTCGCCGCAGAGCAGACGATCGACGCGTACCGCAAATCGCCGGCCGCCTTCCACGCCGACTGGCAGACGCACCTTCCGGGACGCCGTATCGAGGCGTACTGGTATCCGGACGCGCCGGCGGAGGTGCGCGACGCCAACGCGCAGCCGGACTCCCGGCGAGAGCTGGTCCGCGTTGCAGCCGCGCCAGGGCTGGCCGTCCGCCCGCCGCGGGACGATCCCGGCCAGGGCCCGACCGGCTTTTTGCGGCCCGAGGCGAAGGGCGCTCTGCTGACGGTCGTCCGCGAATTCCAGCGTGACGGCGGCCGCGGACCGCTCACGCTTGGCGATACGACTCAGACGCAGGCCTATCTCGACCGCGCGCGGCTGCTCCATCCCGGCAAGCCGCCGCCGCTTCCGCTCTTCCCTCCCGATCCTGATGCCGGACTGCGCATCGGCGGCGGCCCGCCGCGGAGCTTCGACTATCACGTGACGGGCCTTGTGTTCGACATCCTCTGGCCGGCGGACGACCGGGATCGGAAGGTTCTGGAGTATGTGCTGGACCGGCTGGAAGCGGAGGGCGTACTCGCTGCCATCCCCGCCAAGGACCAGGACGAGCGCCGCTACCACGTCGTGCCGCATCCCGCCTATCGCAAGGTTTTCGAAAAGCTCTCCCGATCCGCCAATTGAGCGCCGACAACGCGGTACGCGGCAGCTTTCCTGTTCGTGCCCTTAAGGCGTCCGCATGATCTATGAGTCCTTTGCGCCCTTTGCGCATTTTGCGCGAGGATAGCGCTCGCGAGGACCCGATCAGTGCGCCCCCGTCCCACTCAGCACGGCCGGAATCGTCTTCAGCACGATACGCACATCGTTCCAGAACGACATCGTCTTGATATATCGCAGGTCCAGCTCGACCCAGCGGTCGAAGGCGACGTTGCTGCGGCCGCTCACCTGCCACAGGCAGGTCAGACCCGGCTGCACGGCGAGGCGCTGCCGCTCGCGCGGGCCATACTTCTCTACCTCGGCGGGGACGGGCGGACGCGGACCCACGATCGACATTTCTCCGCGCAGCACGTTGAAAAGCTGCGGGAGCTCGTCAATGCTGTATTTGCGGATGAAGGCGCCGACGGGCGTGATTCGGGGATCGCGCTTAATCTTGAAGACGGGGCCGTCCATCTCATTC
Source organism: Chthonomonadaceae bacterium (assembly GCA_035295045.1). Taxonomy (GTDB): domain Bacteria; phylum Armatimonadota; class Chthonomonadetes; order Chthonomonadales; family Chthonomonadaceae; genus DATGJU01. The sequence goes on along the minus strand of DATGJU010000075.1, from coordinate 5,904 downwards.
AGGTGGTGCAGCGCGCTCTTCTTCGCCTCTGCATCGGCGCACATCGAGCGGAATTTGTAGCAGACGAAGTAGCGCCCGCCGCGGCCAACGCGCACCTGCCGGAACACCACCGGGCCGTTGGACGTAAGCCGGACAGCAATGACGGCGGCAAGCATGGCGGGCCATGCGATGGACAGGAGGCCGATTGCGAGGAGGACATCGAGGGCCCGCTTCACGCGCAGGTACGGCGCCTCCTTGCAGGAGAAGCCGGGATGCACGTAGCGGGCAGCAAATCGCGTGGGATCGTGCTGCGCCTCCGGTGCAGGCGGCTGCGCAGACGGTATGGCGTCGTTTTCGATGCTGTCCGGATTGCGGGCGGGCTTTGCGGCTGCCTGCCGAACGACAGCCGTGGCCTGCGGCAGCGGCTCGGCCGCCTTGCGCACGGGTAGGATTTCGGGATCCAAGAGGCTCTCCGGTTACGGAACATGTTGAACTTCCCGGTAAGGATACCCCAAGTTGAGCGGCTGCCTTCTAACTTTCGATCGGCCCGATTCCCTTATGGGGGAGCGTTGCCTCTCAGTCGAGCGGCGTGGAGCGGGCCGGATAGAGCCGGTTCCGGAGCGACTGTACTGGGCCGTCGACAATGCGCCCCGCGGCGACGCCTGCCCCCACGGCGAGCGGGAGATAGATCGCCATGGCGAGGCACCACGCCGCCGCGCCCGGCATGTGCGGCAGCCGGGCCATGAGCGCCTCCACGGGCCGGACGCCGCCGAAGGCCATCCAGAGATAGATCGTGTAGCTGTAGTAGCCGACCCACGCGACGAGTCTCGCGGCGGCCGGCGCTGCCTTCCGGCCCGCGCTGGCCGACGGACCGCCGAGCGCTCCGACAAGCAGGGCGCCGTAGCCTAAATAGAGCAGGACGTATCCCGCAGTGAATACGAACGGGCTGTTGCGCGGCACGAACAGCATGGGCGATACGAGCGCCAGTCCCAGGAGGATCAACGGGCCGCGAAACCGGGAAATGGCGGCGAACCGAGCCGGCGCATAGTGGTAGCCGTAGGCCAGAAGGACGCCGAAGGCCAGACTGTCGACGCGCACATGCGTGGCGAAGTCGTGAGTCCAGAAGGCGAATGGCAGCCGGGTCAGTACGCAGGCGCGGTATGCGGCGCACGCCGCCAGCACCATCGCCGCGCCGATCACCACGCCTCGCGGCCGCACCGCTGCCGCGCGGCCGCGACGTGCCGCCAGCCAGACGAGGAGCGGAAGCGCAGCGTAGAAATGCTCCTCGACAGCGAGGCTCCAGGTCTGCCGGATCGGCCGGTCGCCGGGCCAGTAGTTCTGCACGTGCAGCAAGTTGGGCATCATGATCCGGAGCGCGCCCGAGAACTGACCATGCGACCGGACGACCAGCAGGAGGATCGCCGCGGCAACGAGCAGATAGTAGGAGGGCCAAATGCGAAGGATGCGGCGGATGTAGAAGCGCCGAACGTCGAAGATCCCCGTCGATCGAAGCTCGTGGAAGAGTAGCCCGCCGATGAGGAATCCGCTAAGGACGAAGAACAGGTCGACGCCGGTCCAGCCGAACTGCTGCAGCATCGATGCGCCCGGCGCGAGCACTCCGGCGCGCCGGCAGGGGAACGGCTGGTGGTCGCAGAGCACCAGCAGGATCGCGACGCCGCGCAGTACGTCGAGTGAGAGCAGCCGTCGCCTGCCGCGCGTGCCCGTCGCGGCTCCGAGCGCCTGCCGGTCCGGCGTCATCCCGGCCACCGGTTAGCGGGACCGCGCGCGTGCGCGGCTCGCGAGCAGCTCACCGTATATCGCCTGGACCTTGCGCACCGGCGCGTCGATCGTAAAGCGCTCCAGGGCGGCGCGGCGCGCGGCGGCGGATATGGCCGCCGCGCGCTGGCGGTCGCGCAGCAGACCGAGGATCGCCGCCGCCATCTCCTCGTCCGAACCCATCTCAACCAGGACGCCCGTTACACCGTCCTCGATGATCTCCACGACACCACCGCCGCGCGTAGCGACGACCGGCGTCCCACAGGCCATCCCCTCGACCACTACCTGCCCAAACGGCTCCGGCACGGTCGACGCGTGGACCAGCACGTCGAGCGAAGCTATTATCTCCTCGACGTCGGACCGGAAGCCGAGGAACCGGACGCTGGCGCCGATCCCGAGCTGTTCCACCAGCGCGCGCAGCTCCGCTTCGTATGCGTCCTCGCCGAACATCGCGGAGCCCGCTATCAGGAACTCGGCCCCGGGTTCCTGCTCCAGCACGCGTTTCGCGGCGCGGATGAAGACGTGCTGGCCCTTCCACGGCGTGATCCGTCCGACGAGGCCCACGCGAGGCGCACCGCTCCTCGCCGGCCGTTCGTCGCAGCGCGCGGCGCGCGCCGCGTACGATGGCCCGACCGCGTCGTGGACCACGGCATAGCGCCGGCGCGTCCCGGGGGCGGCCTCGTCACGCGCCTCCGGGAAGACGGTCTGCAGCGTCGCGGCCGAGTTGGCGATTACGAACTGCGGCAGACGCCGGCAGAGCGCGCGGAACACGGAGGCGACGGCGGACGGCAGGTAGTCGCTCGCGATGCGGTCGCGTACGTGCCACACGACCGGCACGCGCGCGCGCCGCCCGGCGATTGCGCCGAGCACGTCGCTCTTGAGCGAGTTGGCGTGGACGATCTCGATGGCGTTCGCGCGAATGAACCTCGCGAGGCTTCCTGCGTAGCGGCCGAGGCGCAGCATCGTGCCGAGCTTCAGGGCGCTGCGTGGGCCGAGGCTGTCCTTGCGCGTGGAGAGGATGTCGTCGTCGAGCGGGAGCACGTGCGTCTCGACGCCCGCCTCGCGCAGCCGGTCCCGCAGGTCCCCGTCGGCTCCCAGGAGGACGATGGGCGTGAACCGCGATCGGTCCAGGTTCGCCGCGAGGTGGAGCAGCGCAATTTCGCCGCCGCCCAGCTTGGCCGTGTGGTCGAAGAACAGGATGCGAGCCGGGATCGAGCCGTGCGGCCCGTCGGGCGCCGGATGGCATGCCTGAGCGCCCCTCGCGCCTGAAGAGGATGCCGGCTCGCTGCCGGAGGCCGCCGGCGGAGGCGGCGACGTACTCGGCGGCATTGCGCCTACTTCCGCCCGAAGATGGATTCGATGTGGCTCTTCGATCGGTCCGTCCACTCGATCAGCCGGTTGACTCCGTCCTGCACGGAGACCTCCGGCGCCCAGCCGAGCTCTTGCCGCGCCTTGGCGATGTTTGCGACGAAGACGCGCTGGTCGCCGGGCCGCCAGTCCGAATAGGCGGGACGCACGTCGATGTCGGTCTTGACGCGAAGCATCGCGATCAGCTCGAGCAGCGAGAGCGTGTTTCGTGGGCCGCCGCCAGCGTTGTATATCTTGCCGGCGGCGACGTCGATGCGCTCGATCGCGCGCTGGTAGAGGCTGATCAGATCCTCCACCCAGAGGAGGTCGCGGATCTGCATTCCGTCGCCGTAAACCGTCATCGGCTTGTGCAGCAGCGTCGCGATGGTGAACCAGGCGACCCAGCCCTGGTCTTCTACGCCGAACTGGCGCTCGCCGTAGATGCAGGACTGGCGGAACACGACGGTCTTGAGCTTGTAGATGCGGGCGTAGTCGCGAACGTACTGGTCCGCGGCGCCCTTGGAGCAGCCGTAGGGCGAGTGGAAGTCGAGCGGCTCGTTCTCGTCGACGCCTTCTGGATGCTCGGCGTACTCATAGCGGCCGTTCCGCTGGCACACCTCGATGTGCTCGAGGCCGCCGTACACTTTGTTGGTCGACGCGTAGAGAAATGCGGCATCCGGGCAGTGCTTGCGCGCCGCCTCCAGCATATTGAGCGTGCCGAGGGCGTTCCCCTCGAAGTCGAGCCGCGGGTGCGTTACGGAGGTCGTAACGGCGACCTGGCCTCCCAGGTGGATCACCGTGGATATCGGCTCTCCGCCCGACTCCAGATTTGCCTGCGCGAAGGCGCGGTCCAGGTCGTCCTCGTGCCGCAGGTCGGCGTGCGCGAACCGGAAGTCCCCTGGAAGCCCGCGCAGCCAGGCCAGGTTGTCGGTGCAGCCGCGGCGTGACAGGTTGTCCAGGCCGATGACCGTGGCGCCCGACTTCAGGAACCTCGCCGCGGCGTGAGCGCCGATAAAGCCCGCCGCGCCCGAGATCAGGACCTTCATATCATCTCCGTGTCAGTGATTCTTGCGCCCGGGCGTCCACGGCTTTGTAGACTTCGAGCGTCCGGCGAGCCGCGGTCTGCCAGGTGAAACGGCGGGCGTGCCGCAGCGATCTCTCAGAGAGCGTGTCGCGCAGCCCGGCGTCGTCCATGATCTCGCGAATAGAGCGCGCCAGCCCATCGTAATCGTGCGGATCGACCGTTCGACCCCCGTCGGCGACCACCTCCGGCAGCGAGGCCACGTTCGATGTCACGGCCGGCGTGCCGCAGGCCATCGCCTCGAGCGGCGGCCAGCCGAATCCCTCCCAAATCGAGGGAAACGCGAACACGTCCGCCGCCCGGTAGTACTGGGCGAGGAGCGTGTCCGACGTTATTCGGCCGACGCTCTTGATTGCGCTCGCGACTCCCAGCGAGGCGGCCAGCCGCTGCTCTTCCTCGGACATCTCCGAGCCGACGCGGACGAGCCAGGTCTTGCCGTCGCGTGTCTGGTCGCAGTTGAGCGCGCGCAGGGCGTGCAGCAGCGCCTTGGTGTTCTTGTAAGGCCCGCCGGTCGAGACGTGCATCACAACGCGATCGGAGTCCGGAACGCCCATCCCAGCAAGGAGGCGCCGGCGCTCCGCCGCGCGCTCCTCGCGGCTCGCCGCCGGACCGAAGTTCGGGTTTACGCCATAATATACCACTTCCACGCGCTCGGCCGTCAGCTTAGTCAGGCGCAGCAGATCGCGCTTCGTCGACTCGGATATGGCGAGGACCATCGCGCAGCGCTCTATGCACTGAACGCGGTACGGGAACGTCTTGGACCACATCGGCTCGACCGGAATGTCGATCTCACCGCGCATCGCGAGGAGTGGGATCAGGTCGTGGCAGGTGATAACTGTCCGGTCGCCGGGAAACTTGCTCACCAGATTGGCGTGGCTATGGTCGAGAACATGGTATACATCGGCGCGCGTATTGGCGGCGACCAGCGGATACTTCACCATGCGGCCAAGCCGGCTCGCCATCTGCCGCCCGGCCTCGCCCGGCATGAGCTTCGCCGCAATGCCGACGTGGTGACACTCTACCGATTTGAACCGCCAGTCCGGCTCCTGAATCTCGTCGAGCGCGCGCTTCAGCTCGGTCGCGTACCGCACCATGCTCGTGACGTGGTACTCGACCAGATTGGGAAACAGGGCTGCCGTGGGCACGTTCTGGCTCCGAGAGACTCGATTGCCGCCGATAGTTTTAGGCACAAACTGTGCCAATCACCGATTGCCGCGACGGGCGACATACTTCCAAAGCAGACGGGCCGGCCGCAATAGCGCGTAGAGCGCGAAGAGCTGCCTGGGCAGCCTGAGCGCCTGCAGGTCCCAGACCGAGACCGAAGCCGCAAGCCGGAGCGGGTGCAGAATTGCCTCGCGCGCCCGGTCCCGCAGCCGCGTGTAGAACCAGAGCGAGGCGGCGGCGCCGCGCGGACGGAGTTCAGCGGCATTCAGCCAGTCGCGCACCTCGCGCGCGAGTGACGCGACGCTGTCGTCTTGTCGCGCTCGCGCGAATACGTCGTCCTGTACCGGCGCGCCCAGAATATCGCCCGCGAGCAGCAGTCCCAGCAGGAGCATGCGGACGCAGGCGAGCCGCTCCGCCTCCGCAAGCGCGGCGCTCCAGTCCAGCCCGGGAGAGCTGCGCACATGCTCTGCCACGTCCATGATCCAGCCCAGGCGGGACCACTGATGTTTCGCGCCGTGGACGCAGAGGAATATCAGCATGTCCTCGGCGCTCAGGCT
>DATGJU010000074.1:0-11294 GCA_035295045.1 Chthonomonadaceae bacterium | reverse complement strand
GCAAGCATCGCCCACTACCACCCACTCGACGAGGTGATGCTGATCGAGCACGAGGCGGACCTGCACGGCGTACTCGATCGCGCGATAGCCCTGTCTCCGACGCGCGCGCGCCGCCGCGCCGCCTTCCGCTTCATCTACCGGCGGTATTCGCACATGCAGGTGCCGTTCCCGCTCGTGGCTATGGAGGGACCATGGAAGACGGTCCTGACCTACTCCACGCCGGACGCGCTCGCGCCAGGAGCCGATGCCGGACTCGACCGGATCTGCGACTTTCTGCTTACCGGCACGCCGGTCTTCACGGCGCCCGATGCCGCGGAGCGCGCCGTATCCGAGGCGGACGAGGACGCGCTGCACGCGGCCTTGGAGGCCGATCCGGTCTGGTACCACGCGCAGTTGCCGCCGCTGCCGTTTGCCGAGCGGTTCAAGCGCGCTGTCGTATTCTGCGTGAAGCCAGTATACAAGGCTACCAAGCCTATGATCCGCCCGCTCGAGCGCATGGTCAACAATCTGGAGCGGCGGATCGCGGCATCGTGATGCGCTAAGGTTGTTGCGACAGTGCCGCAAAGCGACCGTCGGTGCGCTGACGGACAGCAGCCGGTCAGGATTGGCTGCTACCTGGCTTCGCTCGCCGCGGGTTGGCGCAGCTCTACGAGCGTAACCTCCTGCGGAAGGCCCTTCCGCGCGCGTGCATCCACCGTGACCGCCTTGAAGCCGCTCTCCAGTGCGGCGACCTGGCTGACCTCGCCCTCGTCGTCCGGCCTCCCTGCCCGTATCCAGGTTGCGATGAATGCGCGGTGTCCTCCTCCCCGGATGCGCGCCGCGATCTTGTTGCGGTACTCCGCGACATTCTCCTTGTAGACTCCCACGAGGTTGTCGAAATCGCACGTCCCCAGCCCAGGATGGAACAGCTTCGCAATCTGCGTATTGCAGAGCACGTAGTCTCCTGGCGCAGCAACCCGAACGAGCGAATCTCGCACGTCCGCGATGTGTGAAACGTAGCGGTCATGCTTCGCGTGAATCGCGACGGCCGCGCCGGCAAGCGCCACGATGCTCGCGGTCGAGACCGCTCCAAGCGCCCTTCGATTCCAGCTCCGCATCCACTGCCACACGACGAAAGCGTAGAGCATGATCCAGATCGGCAGGCAGGCCAGGAAGTATCGCTGGCCCAGAACCAGCGACTCGGCCGCTGACGATCCCTGGTCGCGGTAGTACCAGAGGCTGTAGAGCAGCAGGATGCCGAGGCAGATGCTTGCCAGCGGGATCCGATAGGGACCCCGGTATAGGAACGGAGCCACAAGCATCCCGGGATAGAGGACCATGAGCGCGCCCAGGTAAAACGGCAGCATGCCGGGCACGGAGCTCAGCGAGAATGCTCCCGTGTACCGCCCCATCTGGCCGTTCGCAATGACGATCGCATAGTAAGCCGCCGGCGCGACCGGTATTGCGGCGCCGAGCAGAATCCGCAGCGAGCTGTTAAGCCGCTCGCGGAGCGCCGCCCGGTCCGCAAGCGCCTCGCGCCATCGCCACGTATCCGTGTCGCTCGATGGAAAGAACGGGGCCACAAGCGCCGCTGGGAGGACGATGGCGTTTCCCATCCTGAGCAGGACGGCCAGTCCGGCGAAGAGGCCGCACAGCGCAAACCTTCGGTTCAACAGCGCCGCCGCCATTAGCGCGACGCAGAGCCCGGAGGCCGGGTCCGCCATGATGGTCCGGCTATAGAGCACCGCCGTCGGATGCAACAGAAAGAGCAGCGCGAACAGTGGCGGGATCTTGACCGCTTTCAGGATCCCGATGAGCACCCAGAATGTCAGCAGGTGGACTATCAGATTCGTGCCTAGCGCGGCCCGCCAGCCTGCCAGACTCACCGCCGCCAGCAGAGCCGGCATTCCGGGCGGATACTTGCTCACCATGTGCGGCCCAACCGGGAAGGTCGACACGGGGTGCATGCCGGCCACATCGGGATAGACCGTGCCCCTCCGGATCACGTAGGCCATATTGAGGTAGTTCGATTCATCTGCAGTGGAGAATGAGCGCGGGAAGTAGGCCAGGTAGAGACCACAGTACAACAGCGCGGCTATGAGCAGGACGTAGTCCTGGCGAGTGAACCGGGGATTGGGAAGCAATCTGCAATCACGCTTTCGTTCATAGAAGCGCTGCCGCTGCAGCACGGAATGGATTGTACCTTGCGGAGCGCCGTGCCACGAACTTCGCAATTTTGGAGAAATAGCGGAGCCCACCTGAAATCGTCCATGTAGTTGGCGGCGCGCCGCACATCGACCATGCGGCGCGATAGCGTTCGGCGACAGGACGCGCCAGGGGAGTTCAGCGCTTGAACCAACGGCGGATCGATGACTTGAGGTTGAGGCGACCGGACGAGAACTCCGAGCCGGCTCGGGTCGACCTGGAGGCGGACATCGTAGCGTACGTGGATCGGCCCCGATGCCGCCTCTTCCTCGAAGAGGGCGTCGTTCGGTTCGAGAATACGAACGTAATCGTCCGCACGAAGTCGACAAGCGAGGTGTCACGGGAGCACTTAGGGCCCCTATCCATCACATTCGCCACGCGCGGCCGCCGGATCTGCATGCTGGACGGCCGCCGCATGGCGGTCGACGAGGACTCCTACCTCGTGAGTAACCTGGGTCAGCACGTCGCGGAGTCATCGGAAGGCGACGAGGGGGCTGAGTCGATTCTGGCCGGGTTTTGGCCGGGATTCGCGGAGGATGTGCTGCGGTCCCTCGTCACTCCCGCCGACCAGCTTCTCGATAACGCCTCCGCGCCCCGCTTCCAGCCCGTCGAGTTCTTCCCACAGCTCTATCCCCGTGACGACCTGGTTTCGCCGCTCCTGGAGGAGCTCGCCTGCGTGATAGAGGCGGGAGGCGTGCAGCGCGGGTGGCTGGAGGAGTGGAACCACCGTGTACTGGTGCGCCTTCTTCAGGCGCACCGGCGAATCGGCGAGCAGATCCAGGTTCTGCCGGGCGCGCGCGCTTCGACGCGAGCGGAATACTACCGCAGGCTCAACCGTGCCCGAGACTTCATGGAGTCGTGCCTGGAAGCGCCGCTGGACCTGAGGCAGATTTCGGGCGAAGCGTTTATGTCGCCGCACCACTTTCTGCGGCTGTTCAAGCACGTCTTCAAAGAGACGCCCCACCAGTATCTTACGCGGCGGCGCATCGAGCGCGCCCAGCGGCTCCTCATTCAGACCGACCTGCCGGTGACCGAAATCTGCTATCAGGTGGGATTCGAGAGCCTTGGATCGTTTAGCTGGCTGTTTCGCAAGCGTGTCGGCCAGTCGCCGGACCAGTACCGCAGAGAGCGGCGGGTCCGGCGCTTTGTCCGGTGACCACGTCTAGATCGAGTCGACCTCGCGGGTGTGGTGCGGGAGGATATGCGGCTGCACCGGCGGCATCGCCAGTGGATCGCGGCGATAGAGCGGCGCGATCTGGCCCTTCGGGCTTACGGTCAGCATCGTGTCGCCGCGCCATCGGCCGGAAAACTGGACGCCGCCCATGTTGTAAACCATCGCGCGATCGTTTAGCGGCCACGTGATATTGACCAGATCGCCCTGCTGGAGCGCCTCGATCCACGCATAGCCGTTTCGGACCGTCTCCTGACGGGGGTGCGAGTAGTTGACGGTTACCTCTGGATTCGTCACGCCGGGCGGCACGCGCACTGCGAGGACGCCGCGCGACTTCATCATCACCTCGAGGCGACCTTCCTGCGGAATGTGCGACGTGACGGTGGCCCAGCGCGTGTCGCGCGAGAAGTGCAGGTGCACCATGACCGCGCCCTCCGGGCGCGTGACCGAATACCGCCAAAGATCATAAATCGCGCGCGTGCCGGCGCCCGTGCAGCGCTGCATGAGCCGCGGATTTGACGCGTCGATGCCGTCGTTGTGCGTGTGCCAGCCGGCGAACCCGCCAAGGGCCCTGCCGCACACGTCATGCGTGGTGAACGCCTCCTGCGGATGATTTGAGCACCATATGTCCGTGCAGAAGTTGACGTCCAGGTTCTGATTGACCCAGTCGAAGTTCAGGAGCTGGGTTTCAAGAAGCTGGTTACGGCCGTACCGCTCGGCATCCGCGAAGCAGGCCGGCTCCCGGTGGAGGCCAAGCAGCAGGGCGATTTCGATCATGTCCTGCAGTGCGCATACGTCCCCCTGCCAGCGCTCCGGCCCGCGCATTCCATGCGGGAAGAATCCGAAATCGGTGCCCCATTCGCACGCGCTGCGGTACGCGGCAAGCGACCAATCCACGTAGTCCGGCCGGTCGGCAACGATACCGTATTTCAACACGCCCAGGATGAAACACGTGGTGCTGTGGAGATAGCTGGCGGTCGCGCTCGTCATAGAGCCGTCGTCGGCGAATGCCCCCGAGCGCTCCTTAATGTAACGGATAAGGCCGTTCGCGAGCTTCAGCGCCTCTTCGCTTCCGGTGATGCTGCCGAATCGCGCCAGCGGAAACACGACTTGAGCGCCGATGAGCAGCTCGCCGATGGGGCCGCTGGGCGGCACGCGGCTGGCCCAACCGCTGTTCGGCAGGTAGGACGACGGAAACCAGCAGGTGTCGCCCTCCCAGACGGCGCGCTTGTGTAGGCCGTGTACCAGGCGCAGCGCCCGTTGCTGCGCGTCCGCGTCGTCGACGGCCACCATGCGCGTCGTCCACGCCATCAGCGCGCCGCGCTGCGACCACTCCATCTCGACAATCGGGGTAGTATGGGTCCACGGGTCGGACGGAAGTGTCAGCAGGCCGTCTTCCCGCTGGCACTTGGCGAGAATTCTGGAGAAGGCGGCGTCGCAATCGTCCGCATGGATGCCTGTCATTATCCGCGCGAGCGTCAGCGCGTCGAGCAGGGTTCCGGACACGTCGGAGTAGTCCCAGGGCGAGTGCATCGCGATCGGCGGATCGGTATGGAGCTCGGCAAATGAGTAGGGCTGGCCGGCTCGCTCGGGGTTAACCAGGTTCGTGCAGGCGCGGATGGCCATTTCGGCGCGAGCGACCAGGTCGAACGGGTACTCCTGGACGGTAATCGCGGGGTCGGTCTGCGCGGCACCGGAACGAATCGTGTCGGTGGACATTGGGCGGGTCTCCCGTTATGTCGCTGCGGGGATACGGCCATCCTGGAGGTGCGGACGGCTCGACGCCTGCGGAACCTTCTTGGGTGCGGCGCTCGGCCCTCGCAACGGACTCCATCATTATAGGCGGAACGTACGCGCGCGTCAACATCGCCGCCAAAAAAGTCGCCGGAGTATGGTAGACAAGCGGCTCACGGTGTGTTAAAATGGCCCGCAGCAGCGCCGGGCCGCGGCAGCGCCGCGCTCGCTGCTTTCGCTTCGCCGGACCCCGACGGCACGCTAACCGAAGGCTCCGAAATGCAAGACCAGCTCCGAACGCAGCCGTCGTCCCATGTTTTCCGGTTTCCCGGCTGCGCAGTATCGCGGTCGATGCGCGCCGGGGTGCGCGTCATGGTGATATTCGGCACCGCGCTTGTCGGCGCGACCGGCTGCCGGCAGGGCGGAGCCCCGCCGGCCGCGCCACCGCTCGCTGCCCGACTCGCGCCCAGGGCCGTGCCTCCGGCGCCGCCTGAGCCCGCGCCACTCCCCGCGGATGGAATTCGCGCCATCTACCTTACGGGCTGGTCCGCGGGAAGCGCCGCCAAACGCAACAGCCTTATCGGCCTTGTGGACCGCACGACACTGAACGCCATGGTCATCGACGTCAAGGACGACGGCGACGTCACTTACCGGGCCGACGTCCCACAGGCGAAAGAGTCCGTCAGGCGAATGCCCGGCCACATGAAGATGATCCGCAATATCGATGACGTGATAGCGACGCTGCAAAAACACGGCATATTCCCAATAGCGCGGATCGCCTGCTTCAGGGATACTCCCTTCGGAGCCACGCACCCCGCCCTGGCGGTCCACAATCGGCACGGCGGGGTATGGCACGACAAGAAGGGGCACATTTGGCTCAACCCGTACAAGAAGGAGAACTGGGACTACAACGTGGACCTCGCTCTTGACGCGCTCAAGCACGGCTTCAAGGAGATCCAGTTCGACTATGTCCGGTTCCCCACAGACGGGCGAATGAGCGAGATGACGTTCCCTGATCAGCCGAAGGACAGCAAGCACGAAGACCAGATCGCCGCGTTCCTCAAGTACGCGCACGACAAGATACATGCCCATGGAGGCTGGTTCTCGGCGGATGTGTTCGGCCTGACCAGCATGGTAGATGATGACGAAGGAATTGGACAGAAGTTCGTCAAGGTTGTCGAGAACATCGACTACCTATGCCCGATGGTCTATCCTTCGCACTATGCGCACGGCGAGTATCGGCTAAAGAATCCGAATGCGGAGCCGTACAAGCTGGTAACGTACTCCGTCGGCGACGCCAAGAAGCGGCTGAAGACGGTGAAGACGTCGTGCAAGCTGCGACCCTGGATCCAGGACTTCTCGCTCGGCGCGCCGCGATACGGGCCGGCACAGGTGAAGGCGGAGATCAAGGCGCTGAAGGACCTGGGAATTACAGAATACTGCCTGTGGAACGCCGGAAACCACTTTACCGAGGCCGCATTTGAGAAGGACCCGAACGGCGCCGCGATCGCAGCCCGCGCCAAGGCAGCCTCACAGCCAGCCGGGCCGGGCGCGGCGCCGCCACACGCTCCCGGCTCCGCGGGAGCCTCCGCTGCGCCCTTGCAGACGCCGCCGAACGCGGAGGGACTGGGCCACGCTTCGGCGCCCGGCGGAAGCGCGGCGCAGGCCGCGAAAGCCCCGCCGGCGGCGTCGCCCTCCGCTTCCGGCGCGCCGTCGGACGTTTCCCGACCGGCTCGCTCCGGCGGCAGCCCGGGACTGGCTGGCGGCGCGAACGGGGCGCAGTCCCCGGCAAGCGCGCCGAAACCGCGTTAGACCGAACAGAATGGCCGCGACGTCGCTCCGGACACTCGCTTATCGTCGCGGGCCGGAATATCTCTACACCGTCGCAATGGAGGACACGGCGAGACTATGGCACGACCTGTAACCCTGTTTACCGGCCAGTGGGCCGACATGCCGTTCGATACGATCGCCGACAAGGCCAAATCGTTCGGATACGACGGTATCGAGCTGGCCTGCTGGGGCGACCACTTTGACGTGGCGCAGGCGACGGGCGATGGAGCCGAAGCCTACTGCAGGTCGCGCCACGAGGTCCTCGACCGGCATGGCCTCAAGACATTTGCGGTGAGCAACCACCTGGTGGGCCAGTGCGTGCTGGACAATATCGACGAACGGCACAAGCAGATCGTCTCGCCGGCCATCTGGGGAGACGGCGACCCGGCCGGCGTGAATGCGCGCGCGGCCGAGGAGATGAAGCAGACGGCCCGCGCCGCCAAGAACCTCGGCGTCGGCGTGGTGAACGGGTTCACTGGGAGCTCGATATGGCACCTGCACTATTCGTTCCCGCCTAATACGCCGGGCCAGATCGACGCCGGCTACGCGCTGCTGGCCGAGCGCTGGAAACCGATTCTGGACGTTTTCGCGGAGTGCGGAGTGAAGTTCGCGCTGGAGGTGCATCCCACGGAGATCGCGTTCGACGTCGCCTCCGCCAAGCGCGCCCTGGCCGCGCTGGACAACCACCCGGCCTTCGGCTTCAACTACGATCCAAGCCACCTTGGCTACCAGGGCGTCGACTACGTCCGGTTCATCTACGAGTTCCCCGACCGCATCTTCCACGTCCATATGAAGGACGTCTACTGGTCGCCCACCCCGAAGCGCGTGGGAGTCTTCGGCGGCCACGTCGATTTCGGAAACCCGGAGCGTTTCTGGGACTTCCGGTCACTCGGCCACGGCCGCATCGAATTCGAGGAGATCATCCGCGCTTTGAACTATGTCAAGTACGAGGGCCCGCTCTCCGTCGAGTGGGAGGACAGCGGCATGGACCGCGAACACGGCGCTACCGAGGCGGCCGCCTTCGTCAAGAGCGCCGACTTCAAGCCGTCCTCCTTTGCCTTCGACTCGAACTTCGACAAGTAACGCTGCGCTACCCGCCTGGCCAAACCGTCTGCGATAGGAGATCGTGGTAAAGGCGGCCGGGGAGCGCGACGCTCACCTTGAAGCGGATGTCCAGCCGCGCGCACTCCGTACGGACAGCGCGGACGATTTCGTCATCGGAGTAGCGCTTGGAGATGTGGTAGAGCGCCAGGTGCGCGACGCCGGCCTCCGCAGCCATTGCCAGCACATCGCCCAGGCAAGCATGCTCGTGGCCGCGCTCCGCCGCCTCGCACAGCCGGTCGTGATCGCTGTCGAGAAACGTGCACTCGTGCAGCAGGAAGTGAGTCCCGCGGACGGATCCGGCCGGCAGGACACGTGTATCGCCGGAGACGGTCAGCAAGATCTCCTCCTCCGGCTGCGTGATCGCCTCGCGGCCTCCCTCGCGCCGCAGCGCGTCCAGCTCCGCCTGCGGCAGTTCGCGCAGCTCCGGCCGCACGCGATCCACGATCCGCCCCACCTGATAGCCCAGACTGTGCGCTCGGCCAGGCTCCGGGTCCGGAACATGCTCCGTAGCGTAGGCCCGCAGGAAGCGACGGCCCTCCAGCGGCGACGTCTCGCCGGGCCGCATCGGTTGCCAGCGGACACAGCCCGTCGTCGCCTGGTCGAAGTGGCCAAGGAACCGGCTGAACGCCAACACGGAGCCGCTGCCTTCCGGATGGACCACGCGGAGCGGCTCGCCGTTCGCCGCCGCGACGCCGCCACGCAGGTTGAGGAGTTGCGGGAGGCCGGCGATGTGGTCCCGGTGCGCGTGAGTGAGCGCCACGACGTGCGCTTTGTGGATTTTGCCCTCGAGGAGCGCCGTCGCGCCGTCGCCCGCGTCAAACAGGATTCGATGCGTTTCGTCGAGCACGAACGTGGAGATTAGGGGCGTAGAGAAGACGATCAGTCGCGGCGCGTCCAAGGCGGGTTCTCTCTTCACAGACCTTCGGCGCGGCACGCACCGGACGAGATGAAGCACCCGTATTGTACCATGACGCGGCGAAATCGGGCAGGCAGTGGGGCGCAGCGCGTCGAACTATGCAGGGAGCGCGACGCCGGCGCCGGCGTGATCGCAGCGAAAAACGTGCGCATGGGAGCCGAGCCGGAATGCCGAAGACCATGAATGTGCTTGGCGGGGACCTGGAGCCCTGCTCGATGGACCCACTGACGGGCTTTTACAGAAACGGCTGCTGCGATACAGGACCGGAAGACCATGGCCTGCACCTCGTCTGCATTCAGGCAACCCGCTCGTTCCTTGAGTTCTCGCGGTTCGCAGGCAACGACCTGAGTACGCCGATACCGGAGTTCAACTTTCCCGGCGTGAAGGCCGGCGACCGCTGGTGCCTCTGCGCCGAGCGGTGGCAGCAGGCGCTGGAGGCCGGCCACGCGCCGCCGGTCGTCCTCGCGTCCACGCACGTTTCGGCACTGGAGTGGGTGCGAATGGACGACCTCGTCGAGCACGCCGTCGACCCGCCTGATACTAAATAGCTACGCCAGAATCTGGCTAACCACCTTCCCCGAAACATCCGTCAGCCGATAGTCGCGGCCCTGGTAACGGTAGGTCAGCCGCTCGTGGTCGATGCCGAGCAGGCGGAGCGCCGTGGCGTTCAGATCGTGGATGTGGACCGGATCGGCCGTGATGTTGTAGCAGAAGTCGTCCGTCTCGCCGAGCACCGTGCCGCCCTTGATGCCTCCGCCTGCCATCCAGCGCGTGAAGCAGCGCGGGTGGTGGTCACGGCCGTAGTTGTCCGCGGTCAGCGCGCCCTGGCTGTAGACCGTGCGGCCGAACTCGCCGCCCCAGATCACCAGTGTTTCGTCCAGAAGGCCCCTCTGCTTGAGGTCGTTCACGAGCGCCGCGGACGGCTGGTCCGTATCCGCGCACTGGCCCTTGATCTGCTGCGGCAGGTTGCCGTGCTGGTCCCAGCCGCGGTGGAAGAGCTGCACGAACCGGACGCCCCGCTCGACCAGCCTCCGCGCCAGCAGGCAGTTCGCCGCGAACGTGCCGGGCTTGCGCGAATCCGGGCCGTACGCCTCGAACGTGGCGGCCGGCTCATGGCTCAAATCCATGAGATCCGGCACGGAGGCCTGCATCCGATACGCCAGCTCGTACTGCGCGATGCGGGTCGGTATCTCCGGATCGCCAAACGATTTCGACTCCAGCTGGTTCAGCTCGGCCAGGCCGTCCAGCATGCGGCGGCGGCTCGCGCCGTCGAAACCGGGCGGATTGCTCAGGTAGAGCACCGGGTCGCCCACCGAGCGGAGCTTTACGCCCTGGTGAACGGAGGGCAGGAAGCCGCTGCCCCAGAGCCGGCCGAAGAGCGGCTGGTCGTTCCGGTTGCCGGTTCCCTGCGAGATGAGCACGATGTAGGCCGGCAGGTCGTGGTTCTCGCTCCCGATGCCGTAGGAGAGCCACGAGCCGATGCTTGGGCGGCCGGGCTGCTGCGATCCCGTCTGGATATAGGTGACTGCGGGATCGTGGTTGATCGCCTCCGTCCAGCAGGACTTGACCATCGCGATGTCGTCCACGATGCCGGCCGTATGCGGCAGCAGCTCGCTGAGCCACGTCCCGTTCTTGCCGTGCTGCGCAAACTTGAAGATCGTGGGCGCGACCGGGAAGTTCTTCTGGCCCGAGGTCATGCCCGTAAGCCGCTGGCCCTGCCGGATCGAGTCGGGCAGGTCGATCCCACGGTGCTTCTGCATCTGCGGCTTGTAGTCGAACAGATCGATGTGCGACGGAGCGCCCGACTGGAACAGGTAGATGACGCGCTTCGCCCTGGGCGGGAAGTGGAGCGCCTTGAGCGCTCCGTAGCTCTTCGGCACGGAGCCGGCGGGCGCCGCGAAGCCCTCCTCCTGCAGCAGGCCGGCGAGCGCAGCCGTCCCGATCCCCAGCGCGGCCCGGCCGAAAAGCTGCCGCCGCGTCACCATCACCTCATGTTCTCTAATTGGATCCACTAGCTTGTTCCTGAGGGCCGATGCGAACTCGCTGCAACAGGCCGAGACGAGTACATCACAATTCCGCTATATGAATGAAGACTACGTCCGATTCGTTTATTTGTCCATGGCGGCTGCCAAAGCGTCGACGCCTGCTAATCTAAGCTCACTGTCGGACAAATCCCGATACCGCTTCTCAATTGTTTCTGCTTGCCTTGAGTAGGCCTCCATTCCGCCGGCGCCGTGCGGATTAAGCCGTACCGAACTCTAGTTGCCCCAGCACGATCAGGCTGTCCAAGTCTTCATCGTTTCCAGGAAGCCACCGTTGGAATGAGGCACGTACGCTTGCCAATTGTGGTTCGGT